>DATNKY010000373.1:0-4312 GCA_035603155.1 Solirubrobacteraceae bacterium | reverse complement strand
CCTCCTGTATCGCTGCCGGCGGCGAGCGAGCCGCCGGCGAGGCCGAGTCTAACCTCGTCACGGGCCCGATTTGCCAGTATGCTCGGCCCCTGAGCTTGCCTTGCGAGCGGTGCGATGTGCCTTTACCGATACGTCAGCAGGTAGCCGTGAGAAGCGTCAAGGACGCACTCGGACTTGCGCCGCGTTCGCCGTCAGTTGGCGGCCCCGACGGCCGAGCGAAGGGCGGCGAGGTCACCGGCACCGAACACGACGCGGTTGCGCGTGGCCACATAGACGAGGTCGAGATCTATGCCCGCCCGCGCGATCTTGCGGGTCAGGTCGGCGAGGACCCCTGGGCAGTCCTGGACGTCGACTACGACGACCTCGCGCTCGCGTGTGACAGCGAGGTGCGAAATCGCGAGCGAATGCTTCGCTGCCTCGGCGTGCGGGACCAGGATGTGGAGCTCGGCTCGCTCGCCTGAGCCGATGCACGTGGCGGCGGCGATGTTGACGCCGGCGTCGCTGATCGCGGCAGCCACCTCCGCGAGCGCACCCGGGCTGTTCTCGATCTCGATCACCAGGTCGTGGGCCATCTACCTCTCCGCGCCGTCAGCCTACTGATCGCGCGCGGGTCGTTGGGGCATTTTCAGGGCATCACCACGAAAATGCCCAAGCCTGATCGTGCGACGGTCAGGTCGTGCCTGGCGGTTGCTGGCAACCCGACGCGTCGGGCCGCGCGCTCGGCGAGGCGTTGACGCACTCCATCCGCTTGCGCTGCTGCACCGTGATCGGCGTGGCCCACTTGCGGGCGCTCAGATCCCAGGCCTGCAGCAGCCCGTTGTCGACCGTCTTGGACGGTGGCACGACGACGTCCTGCTCGTGCGCCGGCGCGGGACAGACGGCGTTTTCGGGCGAGCACGGTTTGAGCTCGAGGTCGCTGTGCTCGATCTGGTTCGCGCGGATCTCGATCACCTGGTCGCCCCCAGGTGGTTGCGCGTAATACCCGGTGAGCAGACGCACCGTCGGGTTCCGAGTCAGCGCAAAGCCCTGGACCTGATACCCGCTCAGCGCGTCGCCCGCCCGACCGGGAATCGAATTGTCGAGTGCAAGCTTTTTGAGGTACAGGTCATCGCGCAGTGCGATCGACTGTCCGCGGAACCCGTCGGTCGCGAGCTGCGGCGGATCGGGCGTCATCGGGATCAGCCGATAGTGGTCGCGCTGCCAGTCGATCGCGAACGGCAACAGCTCCTCGTGCGCGTCAGGGATCTCGAAGCCCGCGATCACCTCTCTGGTGCCGTCGTCGTTGTAGTCCAGCGCCGGCGGGGCGCCGGCGGGAGTCACCCACGCGCGCGCAGTCCGGCCCCGCCCTCGCGGGCGGAAGTCGAGCTTCAGTCGCAGCCATCCGCCGCTGACGTCGTAGATGCGAACCTCGTCGGACCGCGGCTTCGGCGCCCCGGGGGTACCGGTGGCACCGGCGTAGAAAACGGTGCCGTCGCGCTCGTCCTCCACGACCACGAGCCACGAATCCTCCTCGGACGGGTGCAGGCGCAGCCGTTCGTTGACGACCACGTGGCCACCATGGGCGACCATGCTCTCGATCGTGTCATTGATCTGGTCGGCGATCGGCGGCGGCTGGACCATCGATCGCCAGTCGCTGTGAAAGCCGATGAACGCGCCGGCGGCGAGCGTCACGGCCAGGGCGGCGAGCAGTCCCTGGAATAACCGGTCCTTGACCGGCGAGCGCGGCTGCTCCGGCGGCGGCAACTCCTCGGCGCTGTCCTGGTCCTCGTCCGCGGGCGCGAGCCCGTACCGGGCGGCGGGCTTGAACGCCTCGAGCTTGACCACCTCCGAGCTCTCGCACAGCGCACGCGCAGCCTCGCACCGCTGGCCGCCCTGGCGCAGGAGCGTCTCCCATGGTCCGGTGCGGACGGTCGCGACGATTCGCACCTTGCGCGAGCTGACGGCGGTGAGCGTCTCCAGTGTCGGCACGTCGAGCACGTCGAAGTAGCGATCGAGCGCGTCGAGCCACAGGCACACCTCGGGCGCCTCGAGCTTGGCGTCGACGTCGTGATCGGCGAGCCACTGCAGGGCGTCTGACCCGACCGGGACGATCGCGGGTATCTCACCGAACTCCTTGCACGCCGCTTCCCGGAGCGCGCGTGACTTGCCCGACCTTGCCGGGCCGTGGACGACCACGGGCGCCGAGGTCCGTAGCGCCTCCCTCAGCTTCTCGTCCTCCGGCCGCGGCTGATATTCGGCATCGCCGGTGCTTGGCACCGGGTAGACGCCGAGCGCCGCCATCCTGGTGGCCTTGAGCTGACGCGGCGGCCACACGCGAAGCGCGTTCTCGAGCGCGCCGAGTTGGCCGTTGAATGCCACCCATCGCTGCACGCACGCGCCGGCGAGCGCCAGCGCCGCCGTCACGAACAGCGTCAGCAGCGGCGTCGGGCCGGCGATGTTCGTGAGCTGCGGCAGGACCAGCGTCGCGATCGCGAGGCCGGCGGCGGCACCGGCGCCGCCGGCGGCGCTTGTCCGGCGCAGCCGCCTGTTCATCGACTCGCCCCCACGCCCTCGCCCGGGTTGGCTCGATCCAACACCGTCGCGCGGCCTCGAGCCGTCCCAGGTCGTGTCGAGCGAAAGCTCATCTGCGCGTCACCACCAACGCCCCCTCCTGTCCCGCAGGGCGGCCGCCTCGTCCACCCCGATCGGCGAAGGATAGTCTCGCGCGCGTTCGCGTTCTACCCTGTTATGACATGGCCATCATCGACTGCCCGAACTGTGGCGCGCGCAATCGCGTCGGCGCGATCTCCAGCGGCGTCCCGCGCTGCCCGCGGTGCAAGTCCACCCTGCCATGGGTCGTCGACGCCGACGCGAACACGTTCACCGAGGAGACGACCGCCTCGGTCCCGGTGGTCGTGGACTTCTGGGCGGAGTGGTGTGGCCCGTGCCGGATGATCTCGCCGGTGCTCGCCGATCTCGCGCAGAGCCACGCCGGCAAGCTCAAGGTCGTGAAGGTCGACGTCGACGCGAATCCGGCGCTCGCGACGAGGTTCGCAGCCCAGTCGATCCCGCTGCTGGTCGTGATCAGGGACGGCGTCGAAGTCGACCGGGTCGTCGGCGCGCTTCCGCGCGCGGCACTCGAGCAGCGCCTCGCGCCGGCGCTGGCTACCTGAGCTACGGCAGCGGCTAGCCTCGGTCGCATGACGGCGCTGAACGGCACCCGCGTCCTGGTGACCGGGGCGACCAGCGGGCTGGGACTCGCGATGGCCGAGGCGTTGAGCGGCGCGGGCGCCCGGGTCGCGGTCACAGGCCGCGATCGAGCTCGTGCACGCGCCGTCGCGACACGGCTCGGCCCCGGCGCGGTCGCGGTCGAGCTCGACGTGCGCTCCGAGGACTCGGTGCATGAGGCGGTCCAGGAAACGGAGCGAGCGCTCGGCGCGATCGAGATGCTCGTCAACAACGCCGGGATCGGGATGCGGACCGTCAATCCCAACTTTCTGACCGACCCACAGCCGTTCTGGGAGGTGCCGCCGGCCGGCTTCCGGGACGTGCTCGAGACCAAGGTCACGGGCTGCTTCCTGGTCGCCCGCGCGGTCGTCCCGCGGATGCTCGAGGCGGGCGGCGGCCGGGTTGTCAACATCTCGATGAACGAGCAGACGATGACGCGGCGCGGCTTCGTTCCCTACGGCCCGTCGGGCGCTGCTGTCGAGGCCCTGTCGCGAGTGATGGCCGCCGACCTGGACGGCACGCCGGTGACCGTGAACATCCTCCTTCCGGGGGGCGCGACCGAGACGGGCATGATCCCCGACGACGCCTCCGACCAGGCGCGCAAACGACTGCTCGACCCGGCGATCATGGGCCCGCCGATCGTCTGGCTCGCCTCGGACGCTGCCGCAGGCGTTCACGACGAGCGGGTGGTTGCGACGGAATTCGAACGATGGCTGGCCGCGCGTTGAACCCTTACTCGGACCGGGGCTGGCGGCTCTCAAATGCAAGGACAACAGGAGGCAATGTGCCCGAGAATCTGATCGGCGACGACCAACTGCGTGTGCTGTCCGACGGCGAGGCGATACCGACGCTGGGCCTCGGTGTCTGGCAGGTCCCCAACGGACCGGAATGCGTCAACGCGGTCCGCTGGGCGCTGGAGTCTGGCTACCGCCACATCGACACCGCTCAGGCGTACGGCAACGAGGAGAGCGTCGGCCAGGGCCTGCGCGAGAGCGGGGTCCCGCGTGATGAGGTGTTCATCACGACGAAGTTCTATCCCGCTCGCACCGACCCGGCGGCCGAGATCGAGCAGAGCCTGCGGCGGCTCGGGGTCGACCACGTCGAC
>DATNKY010000714.1:0-2188 GCA_035603155.1 Solirubrobacteraceae bacterium | reverse complement strand
TCGGGCCGAAGCTCGACAAGGCGGCGCTCGGGCTACTGCCCGCGCGAGTCGAGGAGCTGTGCGGGCTCGTGTTCGTCAACCTCGACCCCGATGCGACGCCGCTGGCGGAGCTTGTCGGTGACCTTCCGCAGCGCTTGGCGCCGTACAGGATCGAGACGCTCGAGCCGTTTGCGCCGGGGACCGGCACCCAGCCGGCCAACTGGAAGGTCGTCGCCGACAACTACCTCGAGGGCTACCACATCCCGATCGCCCATCCCGGCCTGATGCGGATGCTCGATTACAAGCACTACGACGTCGAGGTCCACGACAACTACGCGTGGGTCGACGCGCCGATGCGCAACAAGCCGAGCAGCAACCGGCTCGAGCGGGCATACGCCAAGCTGGTCACGCCGATGCCGGGACTCGGCGAGGAGAACCGCTTCATCTGGCGCTACGCGTTCATCTACCCCAACACGACGATCGATCTCTATCCGGATCAGGTCAACACGTGGCAGATGCTCCCCCACGGCGTCGACGAGACCAGCGACACGTTCGCCTGCTATCGGTCGGCCGGCACAGGGCCGCGAACGCGGTTCGTGCAGTGGGCCAACCAGCGCCTGAACACGCTCGTGCTCGACGAGGACATCGATCTCGTCGACAACGTCCAGCGCGGTCTCGCGACCCGTGGCTACGCCTGCGGGCCGCTGTCGCGCCGGGAGAGCGCGGTCGCCTGGTTCGCTGACCGGATCCGCGCCGACCTCGCCCCCGTGCTCGGAGACGACGGGAAGGCGTGAGTCCGCGCGCCGCCAGGGCGGGGGCACGCGACAGGATCCTCGCCGCCGCGGTGCGGCGGATCGCGAGCGAAGGGATCGACGGCGTCCGGATCGCCCGGATCGCGATGGACGCGGGCGTCTCGACCTCGCTCGTGCACTACCACTTCGCGAGCCGCGAGGAGCTGCTGGCCGAGGCGCTCGACTATTCATACGCGCATGCCGGAGACGCGCGGATCGCGACCGGCGTTCCGGCCGGCGCCTCGCGCGGCGAGCGGCTGCGGTCGATGATCGGTCAATGCCTTCCGAGCGACCCGTCGCTGCGCGAGGACTGGGTGCTGTGGGTCGAGCTGTGGCTGCGGGCGGTGCGCCACCCCGAGCTGCGGCCGGTCGCGGAGGAGCTGTACGCGCGCCTGCACGCCTGGTTCGCCGACGAGATCGCGGCCGGAATCGCGGATAACGAATTTGAGCGCTGCGATCCCGACGACGTCGCCGACCGCGTGCTGGCGATGATCGACGGGCTCGGGATCCGCAACCTGATCGGCGACCGATCGATCTCGCTGCAGCGCGCCAGGCGGACCGTCGAGGCGACACTCGCCCGCGACCTCGGCCTGGGCGAGCGTCTTACGGACGCCACCAGCGAGCCCGACGCGCGCGAAGACGCGGCCGAGAGCGCGAGCGGCTAGCCGGGCGGGCGCCGCCCAGCGACCGGCTAGCCGGGCGGGCGCCGCCCAGCCACCGGCTAGGCGGGCGAGCGCGCGCTCAGCGAGCGAACGCCCAGCGCCGCCGCGGCCGCGGCCCGGCCCGTCTTGACGGCGCCCTCCATGTATCCCGCGACCCAGTGGTCTGAGCCCGCCACGTAGAACGGCGGCTCGTGCGTGCCGTGCAGCGGGCCGACGCGGGTCAGGTCACCCGGCGCCCACGAGGCGATGTACCCGAGCGTGTAGGGATCGGCGCCCCAAGCGCGCTCGAGCATCGCGTCCGGTTCGCCGGCACGCTCGCCGTAGAGGGCAGCGAGCCCGTCGAGCACCGTCTGGCGACGGACCTCGGGCGGGGCCGCGATGAACGCGGAGAAGCGCTCCGGCGGCACCAGCAGCGACAGCACGCCGGCGCCCTGAGGCCAGGTGGAGCCGAACAGCCACTCGGTCTCGGCCAGTCCGTTCTGCCCGCGGCGCTGCCAGAACGGCTCGCCGTAGGCGACCACGACCTTCGCCGCCAGCGCCTGGCGCTGGGCGCGCAGCGACGCGAGACGGGCATCGCTGAGCCCGGTGATCGCGACCGCGCGCAGCGGCCCGGCCGGAATCGCGCAGATCACCGCTTCGGCGTCGACCCGCTCGCCGTCGGCGAGCATCACGGCGACGCCCGTGGACGTCACATCGATCTCGGTCACGACGGTTCCCAGCCGCACGCGCGGGCCGAGCTCGGCTGCCATCGCCAAC
>DATNKY010000121.1:0-3127 GCA_035603155.1 Solirubrobacteraceae bacterium | reverse complement strand
GGCGTCGAGCGCCTCGACCGTGGCCGCGTCGATCGGGAGAACGCCGGTGTAGGACTCCGGCCGCAGACGCGCGGAGTAGATCGAGGGCGCGCCCAGACGGCGAGCGATCACGGTCGCCAGCGTGACCGCGACCAGCGTCGGCGCCATCAGCAGGTCGAAGTGGCGCGTGAGCTCGAGGACCAGCACGACGCTGCAGAGCGGTGCCTGCATTGACGCGGCGAGGAACGCGCCACCGCCGATCAGCTCATAGCTGGCCGGAATCGTGTGCGGCCAGATGTGCGACCAGATCGCCGACAGGACGGTGGCGAGGAGCACCCCGATGGTCAGCGTCGGCGTGAACAGTCCCCCCGGGGAGCCCGCGCCCAGACAGGCTGCGGTCGCAAGCGGCTTGAGCACGAGCAGGACGGCCGACAATCCCAGGGAGAGGCCACCGACGATCGCCACCTGGATGATGCCCTTCCCGTTGCCCAGCAGTTCCGGATAGCGGATCGAGACCACACCGAGCAGGCCGAAGACGATCACCGGCGCGATGTAGCGCCCGCGCTGCTTGGGGCGCATCGCATGTGCGAGCTGGATGATCCGCACCCAGGCGACGGCGGCCACGCCGATCAGCGGCCCGGCCAGCACCGCCCACACCATCTGCGCCGGGTGGAGGTTGTAGACCGGCATGTGGTACGTCCGCGCCGTGCCGAGCGTCACCCATGCGATCGCTGTCGCGATCACCGACACGGCGAGCGCCGGCAGCACGAGCGACAGCGCCAGCGTTCCGAGCAGCACCTCGAGCGCGAACAGCGCGCCTCCGAGCGGCACGTTGTAGACGGCGGCCAGGCCCGCCCCGGCGCCCGACGCGACGAGCAGCCGCCGCTGCCAGATCGGTAGCTGCGCCCAGTCCGAGATGCGGCTCGCGAACGCGCCCCCGGCGAGCTGTGGCGCGGCCTCGCGACCGAGCGAGACCCCCATGCCGACGGTCACGATCGAGAGCACGGCTCGGGCAAGGCTGGGCACCAGGGCGAGCCGGCCACTCCGCAGCCAGAGCGACTCGGCGACCTCCGTCCCGCCCGAGGTCGGCAGCCGGTGCAGCACCGCCACGCCGAGCGCGACGATCCCCGCTGCGAGCAGCAATATGACCACCCGCCGCCCCCCACTCGCCGCGGTCACGCCGTCCAGAAACGGCCCCTTGGCGTAGCCGTAGGCCAGGTGCTCGGTCAGTCGCAGGAGCGCGAACAGCACCGACGCCGCGATCCCGGTGGCAATTCCGAGCAGCACAACCAGCGTCCAGAAGCGTGCGCTGTAGCCGGCCACGATCCCGCGGCCCGGGACGTTGGGCTGATATGAACGCCAGCGGCCCTCGTGCTTGGAGGCCACAGGTGGTCAGGATATGACGCTGTGGCCGTCGCCGCGTCCATCCCGCGCCCACGTGGCTCTGGCCGTCGGCCGGTGCCTGCGGGCGCGGGACTTTCGCGGAACTACGCCGCGCTGACCGTCACGGACTCGTGAACACCTGAGTCGTGACGTTGTGGAACACGTTGTGCCTCATGCTGGCGGACACGTGGCCACCAACTCCAAGCCAGATTCCGTTCTTGTTACTGCTGATCGAGTTGTGAGAGATCGTGACCTTGACCGGCACCGTGCCCGAGAACACGAGGATGCCCGTGGTGGCGTCGTCGGCGACGGTGCCGTCGAGATCATCGCCACCGAAGTTGTTCCGGCCGATCGTGTTGTTCTTGATCACATTGCCGTTCAGATCCTCGGTCTGGCCCGGCCCGACCGTATGGGCGTGCATCGTGACACCCGACAGACCGTTGCCGGTGATGATGTTGTCCTCGGCGACGTTGTCGTATGAGCCCGTCCCAGCGGTCGCGTTTGCGAACAGGACGCCTGCGCCCTCGCCCAAGCGGCCGTTATTGGTGATCTTGTTGTGCGAGATGGTGTTGTCGTACACACCGGCGCGCGCGGGCTGCGGCTGACCGTTCGCGGCGACCGCCATCGGGTTGTGGCCCGGGACGGTGATCCCGCAGTCGTACTTGTTGCCGGTCACGATGTTGCGCGTGATCAGGTTGGCGTGTGTGGGACCGAACTCGTCGGTGACCAGGACACCGCCGGTGTTGTTGCTGTCGAAGTTCCCCTTGATGAGCGAGTGAGCGACGCCCATCAGATGGATGCCCTCGCCGCAGTCACCCGGGATCCCTCCCTGTGAGGCGCACTGCGGGTAGGGCGACGTGGCCGACGGGGCCTTGCCGCCGTTGTCGTTGTCGACGACCCGGTTGTTCTGGATCACCACGTCGCTGATCGAGCCGTGCTCAAGTGAGCCCGTCGCGAGGATGCCCTCGCCGATCGCGCCCGTCACCGTCAACTTCTGCACGGTCACGTGCGAAGACTTGATCGTGATCCCGGCGAGGCACGGCGCGCTGCCCGGACCCATCGGACCCAACTGTTCGCACATGCCGTTTGCGGTCGATGTGGCGTGAATCACCGCGCCATGGCGGCCGGTGAGAGTGAGCGGCGTCGAGATGATCACGTCCTCGGCGTAAGAACCGCCACACACCACGACGGTCGACCCGGCCGGCGCCTTGTCGACGGCAGATTGCACGGTCGAGAAAGCGGCGCGGTTGCAGCTGCGATCGCTCGCACCGGCGCGGCCGGTGTGTGCCACGTACAAAGTCCGCGAGGTCTTCCCGTGCTCCTTCTTGCTGTGTGCGAGGGCGACACCGCTGGTCGCGCAGAGCGCCAGCGCTGCCACAACGCACAAACCAATACTGCGAACGACATTCAGGTGAAGTCTCAAAATGCTCCCCGTATTAGATGTTGTCGGCCCTCATGGCCTGCCCCGGCAGCGCGCGGCCGTTTTCGCTTGCCCTCGGCCGTGGGGCTGCCACCGCGTGTGACTGTAACAGAGCACAGGCGCTTAACAGCCGCCGCGCATGGAGACATACCGGATTATGGTGCGATGGCCGCACGCTGTTCGAGTTCCCCGGCAACCAGCGGCGACGCTCCTCGAGGCGCAGTTGGACACGTGCGGCCTGGAGCGAGAGAATCCCACTGTGCTCGACGCTGGCGCGTCACGCAAGCGGCTGACCCGCACACTCAACGCGGCCTACGCCGATGGCCTCATCAGCGAGCATACGTT
>DATNKY010000569.1:0-3545 GCA_035603155.1 Solirubrobacteraceae bacterium | reverse complement strand
CGGGGTCGTCGGCCTCCTGGACCTGCTTGCGGAAGATGATCTCGACCGCGCCCTCGGCGCCCATCACGCTGATCTCGGCGCTCGGCCAGGCGACGATCAGATCGGGCTCGTAGGCGCGGCCGCACATCACGTAGTAGCCCGCGCCGTAGGCCTTGCGCAGGATCACGGTGACCTTGGGCACCGTCGCGTTGGCGGTGGCGTAGAGCATCTTGGCCCCATGGCGGATGATCCCGGCCTGCTCGACCTTCGTGCCGACCATGAAGCCCGGCACGTCCTGCAGGAAGACGAGCGGAATCTGAAATGCGTTGCAGAGGTTGATGAAGCGCGCCGACTTGTCGGCGGAGTCGTTGTCGAGGATGCCGCCGAGCTGGCGCGGCTGGTTGGCGACGATCCCCACCGGCCGGCCGCCGAAGCGGGCCAGGCAGGTGATGATCGTCTTGGCGAACTGGGGCTTGAGGTCGAAGTAATCCCCGTCGTCGACGATGCGACGGATGACCTCGTACATGTCATACGGCTTGCGGTTGGACTCCGGCAGGATGTCGAGCAGTGCCTCGTCGGCGCGGTCGACCGGATCGAGCGTGGTCAAGGTTGGCGGCGGCTCCTCGCAGTGCTGCGGGAAGAAGCTCAGGTACCGCTTGATCTGCTCGATGCACTCCGGGTCGTCGGGCACCTCCAGATCGCCGACGCCCGACTTGCGGCAGTGCACGCGCGAACCGCCGAGCTCCTCCTGGGTGACGTCCTCGCCAATCGCGGCGCGGACGAGATGCGGGCCGGCGAGCGCCATCGACCCGCGGCCCTTGACCATCGGCACGAAGTCGGCCAGGCCGGGGATGTAAGCGGTCCCGGCGGCGCACGGCCCCATCAGAGCCGCGACCTGCGGGATCACGCCCGAGTTGATCACCTCCTCGCGGAACAGATGGCCGCTGCCGGCGAACAGCGAACCGACCGCCTCCTGGATCCGCGCGCCCGCCGAGTCCAGCAGCCACACGAACGGGATCCGCTTGGTCAGCGCAAGCTCTCGCAGGCGCGTGACCTTCAGCTCGCCGGTCATCCCCATCGAGCCGGCCATCACGGTGAAGTCGTAAGCCACGACCGCCGTCAGCCGGCCGTTGACCTTGCCGTAGCCGGTGATCACGCCGTCGGCCGGGGCCTCGCGGCCCTCCATCGCACGCTGGGAAAAGTGCGGCCGGCCGTGGATCCCGAGCTCGACGAACGTCCCGTCGTCGATCAGCAGCGCGAGCCGCTCGCGCGCGGTGAGCTTGTCGGCGGCGTGCTGGGCGGCAACCTTCTCGGCGCCTCCCCCCTGCTTGATCTGCTCGCGGCGAGCCTGCAGGTCCGCCGCCAAGGGGCGCAGGAGGCTCGAGGGAGGTGCGTCGGTGGCCAAAGCAGGAAGTGGGACGTACTACTTCTCACTGTGCCATGTTCGCCGGGGAGCGTCAAGCGCGGCGGCGTGGTGCTTGGAAGGCGCTATCCGAACGTTCGCCGCTACGTGGTGGGAACGATCAGCACCCCGCACTTGGCGTTGTGCGAGACGCTGTTCGGCACCGAGCCGAGCACGCGCCGTGCGCCGCTCATGCCCCGGTTTCCGACCACGATCATCTGCGCGTCCTGGTCGTCGGCGACGGTCATCAGCGCCTGGGCCGGATCGCCGCTGCATACGTGGCCGTGCGCGTCGACGCCGAGCGAGATCAGGTGGTCACGGGTCCGCGTGACGGTCTCCTCGGCCTGAATCCGAGCATCCTCGTCGGTGATCGGCTCGCCGACCGGAAAGCCGCCCGCAGCCGCCATCCACGAGGCCGAGGATGTATCGCGGTAGGCGGTCACGACGTGCACGGTCGCGCCGAGCGCCAGTGCCAGCTTGCCCGCCTCCTCGACCGCGCGCTCGGCGCTGGCCGAACCGTCCGTCCCCGCAACGATGGATTGCGTCGACATTGCCTTGCCCCTCTCGTTCGTGTCCGATCCGGTGTCCCGACACGCGCCGTGCCACGGCCGCATCAGCGCCAGCCAAGATACCTCAGCGACGCTCGTTCGAGCGCCGACCTAACGGCCCTTGAACTCCGGCTCGCGCTTCTCGAAGAACGCCTTGACGCCCTCCTGGATGTCCTCGGTCGAGAAGGCGATCGTCAGCTGCGCGCGCAGGTAATCGATCGCGTCGGCGTACGCCATGTCCTGCTGGCGGAAGATCGCGTCCTTGCCGAGCTTCATCAGCGCCGGCGACTTGGCAGCCAGCTTGCGCGACCACTCGTCGACGAGCGCGTCAAACTCGTCCGCGGGGACGACGCGGTTGACGATCCCGATCCGCTCGGCCTCGGCGGCCGAGATCTGCTCGCCCAGCAGCATCAGCTCCGCCGTCTTCTTGCGCGGAACGTTGCGGTAGATCAGCGCCATGATCATGAACGGGAACACGCCGACGTTGATCTCCGGCGTCCCGAACCGGGCCTCCTCCTTGGCGATGATCAGATCGCACGACAGCGCGAGGCCGAGCGCGCCGGCCAATACGTGGCCGTTCGCGGCGCAGATCGAGGGCTTGCCGAGCTCGCCGAGCAGGCGGAAGACGCGCGGGAATCGCTCGGTCGCGAAGTACTTGTGGATCAGCGCCGCGTCGGCCGCGAACCCACCCAGGTTGGCGCCGCTCGAGAAGACGCGGTCGTGGGTCGAGGTCAGCACCACGCAGCGCACGGCGTCGTCGTCGCGGGCGGTCTCGAGCGCCGCGATCAGCTCCCCCAGTAGCTCGTCGGAGAGCGCGTTGCGCGTCTGGGGCTGGTCGAGCGCGATGGTAGCCACTCCCGTCGGCGCGACCGTGTAGCGAAGCGTTTCATACCCCATCAGCGCTGGAGCCTACGGGCCTCGGTGTTTGAGTGTCCATATAGACCGCTCAGACACCGAGGTCGTGGCGGCGGTGCAGTGCTTACCCCGGAGCGAGGGGCGGTACGGTCTGCTGGCGACAGACCGAACCCAGGAGACCCTCGTACATGGCCACCGCCGACGTCCTCAAGCCCGACCACGCCGCCGAGCGCAAGCACTTCATCTTCACCGACGAGCACGACCAGCTGCGCGAGTCGATCCGCCGCTTCGTGATCAAGGAGCTCCGGCCCCACGCCGAGGAGTGGGAGGAGACGACGTTCCCCGACTGGGTGTTCGAGCGGATGGGCGAGCTGGGCTTCCTGGGACTCGACAAGCCCGAGGCGTACGGCGGCCAGGGCGGTGACTACTACACCAGCCTCGTGTTGGCCGAGGAGATGGCGCATGCGCACTGCGGCGGGCTCGCGATGGGCATCGCGGTCCAGACCGACATGGCGATGCCGCCGATCCTCGCCTTCGGGACCGAGGAGCAGAAGCAGGAGTGGGTCGTCCCAGCGATCCAGGGCAAGGCGATCCTGTCGATCGGGATCACCGAGCCCGACGCCGGCTCCGACGTCGCCGGGATCAAAACGCGGGCGGTCCGCGATGGCGACGAGTACGTGATCAACGGCTCCAAGACCTACATCACCAACGGCCACCGCGCCCACGCCATCGTGCTGGTGACCAAGACCGACCTCGACGCC
>DATNKY010000265.1:0-2643 GCA_035603155.1 Solirubrobacteraceae bacterium | reverse complement strand
ACTATGACCTCCGCTGGTGTCCGCGAATTGTCCCAGTGTGAAGGGCGAAGCGTCTCGCCACCGCAATACGGATGTTGCCCAGATGGCGACGCGGTGAACTCGAGGTGCGCCGCGCGGCTACGGTGCGGGCGGGATGCGATGCCCCTACGTCGAGGTGCCCGGGTGGCGGATCGTGTCGTGCCCGAGCTTGCGATTGTGCATGGGTTCGCGTGCCGACTTCTGGTGCTCGATCTGCCTGATCAACTCATGCTTGGCTTCGTGAAGGGCGCGCGTGATGTCGCGGTTGTCGGCGACGGCCACCAGCGGCGCGAGACCAGGCAAGGTCGTTCGCAACGTGACGCGCTGCTCCTGGCGGCCGCGGTCCTGCAACGAGACTTCGAGGCTGATGTCAAGCGGGTCCCAGCGGCCCAGATGCGGCTCGAGCGCAGCTAACGCCTCCAGCACATGCGGACGTTCTTTGGCGACGAATCCCACACCCATATGCAGTACGTACTCGCCTAGTGGATTGTGCGCTTCGTCGCGGGACTTTCTCGTCGTGCTGATGGTGACCTCATCTCGGGCGATCTGATTGCTGAACCATCGTGGACAGCAGCTGCGGTAGTGGCACAGTGGCGATACCGATGCCGCGGTCGGCGATCCCGTAGGGAATCACCAGGGTGTCGGCGTGAACGAGTGCGCCGCAGGAGTAGACGACGTTGGGCACGTAGCCATTCTGTTCGTCCTGGACGGGGCTGAGCAGTGGGCGTCGCAGCCGTCCGAGCACCCGGGTCGGATCGTCGAGGTCAAGCAGAATCGCGCCGATGCTATACGTGCGCATAGGCCCGACGCCGTGGGTGAGCACCAGCCAACCTGCGTCGGTTTCGATTGGCGGGCCGCAATTTCCGAGTTGCAGGGCTTCCCATGGTTCGGCCGGCTGCTGGCAGGGCGACGCGCTCGGCCAGACCGCCAGATGGTCGGCGAAGGCGACGGTGTTGGTCTCGCGGTCCGATCGCGACATCGCGGCGTAGCGACCGTGTATTCGTCGGGGGAACAAGGCCAAACCCTTGTTGGCCGCGGCCTTCCCGACGAGCGGCCCGGAGGTGAAGGACCGGAAGTCCTTGGTCTTGAGCAGTTGTTGACTGATGTGGGATCCGCTGTAGGCCGTGTAGGTGGCGTAGTAGGTGACCGAGCCGTCGTCGTCGACGAAGCGGACGAAGCGGGCGTCCTCCATGCCGGCCTGCTCCGCCTCCATCGACGGCCACAACACGCGCTCGGAAACCGATACGTCGCTGGCGAATTCGACGGCATAGGACCGTGCTGCGATTGTGCGGATCAGGGCGACCGCGCGCTCCCCGTGTCCGCGGGTGCTCAGGTTGGCCCGGAGATTGCCGAGTCGCGCGTCGAGGTCGGATCGCGTGAAGCGCTCGCCAAGCGCGTTGAAGACGTAGTTCGCGGCCTCGCCGGCATTGCCGATGCGGCCGAGTTCGCCACGGAACACCGCGGCGTCGAGCGGCGCGCCCGACACACTTCCGGTGGTGACGAAGCGGGCCGGCTCGTCGATTGTGGCCCGGCCCGTGGCGTCGACGACACCGGTGCGGAACCCGATGGACGAGCGGTGTCCTTCCCCGATCCCCCGCACGCTCATCACGAATCGCAGGCTGCCTGTCGCCACGTCGGTCTGGTCGGGGTGGGCCACCATGCTGGGGTTGCACAGCGCCGCCCCTTCGATGGCGTACTCGCTGGTAAAGGTTGCTCCCAGCAATAGTATTCGCGCATCGGTGAGATGGATGTCGGGATTCAGGCGATCGGCGAGCTCGCGGGCGTGTCGTCGGAAGGTGCCCACCAGGTCACGATGGCGTCCGTCGAAGCGAATGATTACGTCGTCCAGGGACGACAGAACGTCGTCGTCGCTCAGGGCGAGGATGCGCTTGAGCACCACTCCCGCTCGGGACTCCTGAAGCTCGAAGCCCTCCTGGCCGGGCACGAAGAGGCGGGTGATCACCCGCGCCGGGTCGGCCGCGACCCGTTGAGGGTCGCGGGTGGCGAGCCCGGTGCTCATCAAAGTCATTGCGGGACTAGCGAAAAGCGCTGCGCATGTTGCAGGGTGGAGATCACCGCAAGGGTCGATTCGGCGCCCTGGTTGACGTTGACGCACTCGGCGAGCAACCCGTCGAAACCACCACCGGTCTCGGAATCCCACATGACCAACCCGGAGTCGTTGGCGCCCTGAAACCAAGCGGCGCAAGACCGGATCCCATCCGGCCAGAGCGCCCGCGGATCGGCAGCCGAGGCGCGTGCGCAGGCGTCGGCGAGGGTGGCCACTTCGATTGGCTGCTGGTCGAAGGCGGGCCGGCTATCCTGCGGCCCCCGTCCGCCCACGGGGGTAGGCGACAGGTGGCCGTCATTCGTTTCATACTCGAGCAGCCACTCCAGCAAATCCAGGCCGCGCTGTTTCAGGTCGGGGTCCTCCAGCGCGACCCCGGCAGCGATCATCGCCTCGGGCAGAATCGCATTCGCGTAGGTGAGCCTCGGTTCGGGCCACGGCCAGTCGGACTTGGTCTCGGGTGCCACGATGGTGGCCGCGTAGTCGGCGAGGAGTCGCAGGGCCGTGGAATTACCGGGCTCGACGCTGAGGAGTTCGGCGGCGCCGACGGCGGCGAACGC
>DATNKY010000611.1:0-5118 GCA_035603155.1 Solirubrobacteraceae bacterium | reverse complement strand
GAGCTGTTCACGATCCACGCGATCTGCGAGTGGTGCGTCTCGAGCGCGGTGATCATGACGCTGCTGTTCATCCTCACCGCGGTGCGCGCGCTCCGCTATCGGCCTGACAGCGCGTAACTCAAGCGCCTGGAGGCCGTGACGGTTACCTGCGCCCGGCGCGCAGCTCACGCCGTCCGCCCGGCGGCGCATGATGCGTGTGTGAGTGGTCGCATGTCGACCCGTGCTGCGGGCCATGGGAAGCGGCGCACCGGGCGGGTGCGAACGTGAGCTGGCGTACGACCAGAGCGGCGGGTCAGGACCCGGCCGGCAGCAGCCGGGTGGCGGTGATCGATCTCGGGTCCAACTCGTGGCGGCTGGTCGTGTTCTCGTACTCCCCGGGCAGCTGGTGGAAGCGTACCGACGAGCTCTATGAGACCGTCAGGATCGGGGCGGGGCTCGGCGCCTCGGGCCGGCTCAGCGACGAGGCGATCGCGCGCGGGATGGAGACGCTGGGGGTGTTCGAGCGCTTTTGCCGCGCCAACCGAATCGCTCCGGAAGACATCCACGTGGTCGCCACGAGCGCAATCCGCGACGCCGGCAACGGCGAGCAGTTCCTGGCGCAGGCGCAGGCCGCGACAGGGATGACGATCGAGACCCTGTCCGCGCAGGACGAGGCCCGGTTCGGCTACGTCGCGGCGATCAACACGACCACGCTCACCGACGGGGTCGTGCTCGACCTCGGCGGCGGCAGCCTGCAGCTGATCGAGGTCCACGACCGCCACGCCGGCAGGATCGCCTCGTTCCCACTCGGAGCTGTCCGCATGACCGAGCAGTTTCTGCCGGGGCCGGGTCCGGCCAAGAAGAAGGAGCTCGGGCGGTTGCGCGCCCACGTGCGAAGGGAGCTCTCGTCGCTTGATTGGCTGACCTCGTCGGGCCC
This sequence comes from Solirubrobacteraceae bacterium, assembly GCA_035603155.1. Taxonomy (GTDB): domain Bacteria; phylum Actinomycetota; class Thermoleophilia; order Solirubrobacterales; family Solirubrobacteraceae; genus Palsa-465. The sequence continues at coordinate 4,202 of DATNKY010000611.1, read as the reverse complement.
GCGCCTGGTCGGGATCGGCGGCGCGGTCCGCAACCTCGCCGCGGCCGCGGAGTCGAACGCCGGGACGATCGACCTCGGCGTGCAGGGGTATGTGATCAAGCCCGCCGTCCTGCGCGGGCTGCTGTGCACGCTCGCGCAGCTCCCGCGAGACGAGCGCGGCGCGGTGCCCGGGATCAAGCCCGGCCGCGGTGACATCATCCTCGCCGCGGCGGTGGTGCTGGACACGCTGCTCGAGATCGGGTCCTTCGACGGCATCGAGGCGACCGAGGCCGGTCTGCGCGAGGGCGTGTTCCTCGCGCGCACGCTGCTCGACGGGTCCGAGCCGCTGTTCGAAAATGTCCGCGAGGCGGCGGTGCGCAACCTCGCGATCCTCTACGAGTCCGACATGGAGCACGTCGAGCACGTCGCGCGCCTGTCACTGCAGATGTTCGACTCGCTCGTCGGCGGCGGGCTGTTCGAGCCGGTCGACGGCGAGCGCGAGCTGCTGTGGGCGGCCTCGATGCTGCACGACGTCGGGATGACGATCTCCTACGACGACCATCACAAGCACTCGCGATACCTCATCGAGAGCGCCGAGCTCCCCGGCTTTGATCCCCGCGAACGGGCGTTGATCGGTCAGATCAGTCGCTATCACCGCAAGGGCGTCCCGAAGCTGGGCGAAATCGAACCGCTCGCGCGGCCCGGCGACGACCAGCTGCTCGACCGTTGCGCCGTGATCCTGCGGCTCGCCGAGCATCTCGAGCGAGGCCGCGACCAGTCGGTGTCCGAAGTGCGGCTGCGCGCCAACGGCCACGGGGTCGACTTGCACCTCGAGGCGACCGGGGACCTGACGCTGCAGCGGTGGAGCGTCGAGCGCTACGGCGACGGCGATGCCTTCGAGCGCGTCTTTCACCGCCACCTGCTGATCGGCTGAGTGCGCCGCGGCCGGCCGCGCAGCGGCGGCGTTAGAGTTGGCGCGGATGCTGTGGTTGCTACGTCACGCCGATGCCGCCGACGGCGTGCCAGATGACGAGCGGCCGCTGACCGAGCTCGGGTTCCGCCAGGCGCGCGACGCCGGTCGGGCGCTCGAGCGCCTCGGCGCGAACATCGACGCCTGTCTGTCGAGCCCCAAGCTCCGGGCGATGCAGACCGCCGAACTGGCCTGCGAGCCGCTCGGGGTGCAGGTGACGGCCGAGCCGAGGCTGTCGGGCGAGCCGTTCGACGTCGCCGATTTGACTGGCGGTCTCGAGGACGTGATGCTCGTGGGGCACGACCCGTCGTTCACGCTCACGTTACACGGGCTGACCGGAGCGCAGGCGAGGATGAGCAAGGGTGGATTGGCCGCGGTCAACAAGGGAGAGCTGATCATGCTGATGAGGCCGAATGAACTGTCGGCGGTGGCCGCGTGCGAGGGGGCGGCATGACCGAGGAAACCACCGATACGGCCGTCGAGACCGGGCAGGACGGCGCCGGCGCGATCGGATCGGCGAGCGCGCCCGCAGCCGTCGCCGACGGCCCGGTCGCTCTCGACGAGAGCTCGCTGTACATCAACCGCGAGCTCTCCTGGCTGGACTTCAACGACCGCGTACTGCAGCTCGCCGAGGACGAGAACCTGCCGTTGATCGAGCGCGTCAAGTTCCTGGCGATCTTCGTCACCAACCTCGACGAGTTCTTCATGGTTCGCGTCGCGGGCGTCCACGATCAGCTCGACGCGCGGATCGACGCCCGCGGGCCTGACGGCCTGCTCCCTGCGGAGGTGCTCGAGGGGATCGCCTCCAAGGTCCGCGAGCTCGACCGCCGGCATTCGCGCCAGTGGTCGGAGAACATCCGCCCCGCGCTCGCGCGCGAGGGGATCCGGGTCACGACCTGCAACGAATCGGGCGCGCCCGCGAGCGTGATCGAGCGCCACTTCCGCGAACAGATCTTCCCGGTCCTGACGCCGCTGGCGGTTGGGCCCGGGCGACCGTTCCCCTACATCTCCAACTTGTCTCTCAGCCTGATCGTGCGCCTGCACGATCCCGACCTCGACCACGAGGCGTTCGCGCGCGTCAAGGTCCCCAAGGAGGTCCTGCCGCGGTTCGTCGAGATCAGCAGGGACACCTTCATCCCGCTCGAGGACATCATCGCTTCGCACCTCGACGCCCTGTTCCCCGGCATGGACATCCTCAGCTGGGATCTCTTCCGGGTCACGCGTGACGCGGACTTCGAGGTCTCCGACGAGGCCGACGACCTGCTCCAGGCGGTCGAGGACGAGCTACGCCGCCGCCGGTTCGGCGAGGTCGTGCGGCTCGAGGTCGGCGCCGGGATGGACCCGGCGCTGCGGACGCGGCTGATCGAATGGCTCGGCGTCGACGAGATCCAGGTCTACGACGTCGAGGGCCTGCTCGACATGGGCGACCTGTGGCAGATCGCCTCGATCAACGGTCACTCGGACCTGCGCCTGCCTTCGTGGACGCCGGTCGTGCAGACGGGGCTCGGCTCCGGCACCGGCGACTCCGACGGCGGTGACATGTTCCGCGCGATGCGCGCCTCCGACGTGCTCGTCCACTACCCGTACCAGTCGTTCTCGTCGAGCGTCGAACGGTTCGTCAAGCAGGCGGTCGACGACCCCAACGTGCTCGCGATCAAGATGACCGTGTACCGGACGTCGGACGACTCGGCGCTGGTTCCGTCGCTGATCGAGGCGGCGGAGAAGGGCAAGCAGGCGGTCTGCATGGTGGAGCTCAAGGCGCGCTTCGACGAGCGCCAGAACATCCACTGGTCGCGAGCGCTCGAGGAGGTGGGAGCACACGTCGTGCACGGGATCCCCGGCCTCAAGACGCACGCCAAGGCGATCCTGATCGTGCGTCGCGAGCAGGGCGGCGCACGCCACTACGTGATGATCGGGACCGGCAACTTCCACGCCAAGAACGCGCGCCTGTACGAGGACTTCGGTCTGTTCACGACCGACCGCGAGATCGGCCAGGAGGTCGCGAACCTGTTCAACACGCTGACCGGCTACGGCCATCCCGAGCCCGAGCGCAAGGCGCTGATCGCGCCGACGTGGATGCGTAAGCCGCTGATCCAGCAGATCGAGCGGACCGTCGCCGCGCATGAGGCCGGCGAGCCGAGCCGGATCAGGATGAAGATGAACTCGCTCGTCGACCAGCAGGTGATCGAGGCCCTGTACGCGGCCTCACGCGCCGGCGTCCCGATCGACCTCAACGTCCGCGGGATCTGCTGTCTGATCCCCGGCGTCCCCGGGACCAGTGAGACGATCACGGTCGTGTCGGTGGTCGGCCGCTTCCTCGAGCACTCGCGGGTCTACTCGTTCCGCCGCGGCGACGAGCACGTGATGTACATCGGCTCGGCAGACATGATGCCGCGCAACCTCGACACCCGGGTCGAGCTGCTGGTGCCGATCGAGAAGCCCGAGCTCCAGTCCGAGCTCGATGACACACTCGAGCGCTGCCTGGCTGATGACACCAACGCCTGGACGCTCGACAGCGACGGCTCATGGACTCGCCGCACGGGACGCACGCGCAGCGTCCACAGCGAGCTCATGGATCGCACCCTGGCCTGGGCCGCGAGCGTCGCAACCTGACATAGATGATCGGGGCGGCGGCGCAGGCCCGCCACCCTCAGATGGCGGAGGCTGCAAGCGTTTGAAGGCGGGGGGTGTGTGACCTAAGCGTCCGCCACGGACGCTAAGTCAACACACCCCCCTTTGACTAGCCGCCCTGCGGGTTGGACGCCGGCCGTGTACCGAGCGTGACCTTGAGGTTCAGGGTCTTGCCGCCGCGCTTGATCGTCATCGTGACGGTCTTGCCGGGCTGGAAGTTGTCCACCGTCGCGATGAACGCATCCGTCGAGGTGACCGTCTTGCCGTTGATCGCGGTGATCAGGTCACGAGCCTTCAGTCCGGCCGCCGATCCGGGGGACCCGGTCTGGACCTGGGCGACCTCGGCTCCACCGGCCGACGTGCCCGACAGCAGGACGCCGACATAGGCGTGCTTGACGGTCTTGCCGGCCAGGATCTGGTTCGCGATCTGTACGGCCGTGTTCGACGGGATCGCGAACCCGACGCCGGAGCTCGAACCCTCGCCGCCGGCGGTCGTGTTGTTGGTCTCGATCTGGTCATTGAGACCGAGCACGTGTCCGTTGCCGTCGAGCAACGGGCCGCCGGAGTTACCGGGGTTGATCGCCGCGTCGGTCTGGATCGCGTTCGGGATCGTGTAGTTGTT
>DATNKY010000731.1:0-4292 GCA_035603155.1 Solirubrobacteraceae bacterium | reverse complement strand
CCGCGCGGCATGAGGCGCCGTCAGTGCCGACCGTCACGATCCGGGTCACGCCGGCCGCCTCGGCTGCTGCGACGAGCTCGGCGTTGGGCGGTTCACAGGCGTCGAGATGGGTGTGGCTGTCGATCACGCCAGCGCGGCCGTCACGCCCGTTTGGGAAACAGCGGGTCGAGCTTGGCGACCGTCCGGCCGCCACCCCGAGCCGCGAGCGTGGCGTGCTCGTAGCCCAGGTCGGGCGCCGACAGCGCCGCGAGCAGCTGCTCGGTCGTCTCCGGCATGTACGGATGCAGCAGCACGGTGAGCGAGCGCAGCGCCTCGGCGAGCGTTGCGAGGGTCGCGTCGAGCTCGGCCGCATGGGCGGCGTCTCGCGCCTGCGCCCACGGAGCGCGCTCCTCGACGTAGCGGTTGCAGCGGCGCACCAGCTGCCAGATCTGCTCGAGCGCGTTGGTGACGTCGAACCGGTCGAGCAGTTCGGAGACCCGCTCGGGCAGGCCGTCGAACTCCCGGGCAAGCGCGGGATCGAGTTCGGCGTCGGGGACGATGCCGTCGCGGTAGCGGTGGATCATCGCGACCGTGCGGCTGGCGAGGTTTCCGTATTCGTTGGCGAGCTCGGCGTCGTAGCGTGCCCGAACCGCGTCCATCCCGACCGCCCCATCGGCGCCGAACGAGACGTCGCGGACGAGGTAGAAACGCAACGCGTCGGTCCCGAACGAGTCCATCACCTCGAACGGATCGAGCACGTTGCCCAGCGACTTGCTCATCTTGCGCCCATCGGAGCCCAGCAGGAAGCCGTGCACGAAGACGTGCTGGGGCACCGGCAGGTCGGCCGCCATCAGCATCGCCGGCCAGAACACGGTGTGGAACTTGAGTATGTCCTTGCCGACGAGGTGGAAGGTCGCGGGCCAGAAGCGGCTCACCAGGTCTTGACTCCCCGCGTTCCGAGGCGGGGGCGCATAGGTCAGCGCGGTGTAGTAGTTGAGCAGCGCGTCGAACCAGACGTAGAACACGTGGCCGGGATCCCACGGAACCGGGATTCCCCACTTCAGGCGTTCGCGCGACAGGGAGATGTCCTGCAGCCCAGAGGTGATGAACGACAGCGCCTCGTTGTAGTGGCGCTGCGGCATCACGAAGTCATGCTGCTCGGCGAACAGCCGCTCGAGCGGCTCCTGGAACGTCGACAGGCGGAAGAACCAGTTCTCCTCCTGATGGCGCTCGAGCACGATCTCGTGGATCGGGCAGCGGTTGCCCTCGAGGATCTCGTTCTCGACCTTGAAGTCGGCGCACCGTGGGCAGTACCACCCCTCGTACATGCCCTTGTACGTGTGGCCGTTCTCGTGCACGCGCTCGAGCACCTCCTGGACGCGGCGCTCGTGCTCGGGATCGGTGGTGCGGATGAAGAAGTCATTGGACGCTTCCAGCCGCGGCAGCAGCGCCTTGAAGCGCGCCGCGTAGCGGTCGGCCAGTTCCTGCGGAGATACGCCCTGGGCGTGGGCCTCGTCGGCGATCGGCTCGCCGTGCTCATCGGTGCCGGTCAAGAAGAACACGTCCTCGCCGCGCTGGCGCTTGTGGCGCGCGAGGATGTCGGCGGCGATCGTCGTATACGCGTGGCCGAGGTGCGGCTGCGCGTTGACGTAGTAGATCGGCGTAGTGACGTAAAAGGACACTGGTACGCAAGGCTATCCTGCGCTCCGTGCTGCAGCCCGAGCCGAACACATCAGCGCCAATGACCGACCTCGAGCTGCTGACGGTCGGGCGGATCAGCATCGATCTCTACTGCGGCCAGCTCGGCGCGGGCTGGCACGAGGCGACGAGCTTCAACAAGGCGGTCGGCGGGAGCCCGACGAACGTCGCGATCGCCGCCGCCCGGCTCGGTCGCCGCGCGGCCGTGTTCACGAAGGTGGGGGCCGATCCGTTCGGCGAAGTCGCGATCGGCGAGCTCGAGGCGTTCGGCGTAGAGACGCGCTACGTGGGCACCGTGCAGGGAACGGTCACTCCGCTCGCGTTCGCGGTGCTCGCGCCGCCGGAGGAGCCACAGCTGCTGTTCCGCCGCGATCCACCGGTGCCAGACCTCCAGTTGCACGAGCACGAGGTCGAAGCCGAGACCGTGCGAGAGGTCCCGGTCCTGTGGATCTCGGGCGGCGCGCTCTCGCAGGATCCGATTCGCTCAACCGTGCAGACGATGCTCGACACCCGCGGACGCCGGCGTCACACGATCCTCGATCTCGACTACCGGCCGAGCTTCTGGCGCTCGCGAGCGGAGGCGACCGACACGATCGGCGCGGCGATCGCCCACGCGACGATTGCTGTCGGCAACCGCGAGGAGTGCGAGGTCGCCGTCGGCAGCGGTGACCCGCGCGAGGCGGCGCGGCGGCTGCTCGAGCGCGGCGTCGAGCTGGCGATCGTCAAGCTCGGCGCCGACGGTGTACTGCTCGCCGGGGCCGAGGGCGAGACGGTCGTGCCGCCGGCGCCGATCGATGTCCTGTGCGGGCTGGGCGCCGGTGACGCGTTCGGCGGCGCCCTGTGCCATGGCCTGCTGTCGGGCTGGACCGCGGAGCGAACGGTCACGTTCGCCAACGCGGCCGGCGGGATCGTCGCGTCGAGACTGCTGTGCTCGCAGGCGATGCCGTTCGAACACGAGGTGCTCGAGCTGACGGGCGAACAGGGGCTCCCCTGAGCGACCCGTCGCATACATGCCCGGGCCGGATCGCGCCGGCGCGCCGCGAGGTGTATTACCTAGAGGGATTGTCCGACGTTCCGGTAGCGCAGACACAGGAGCAGCAATGACCACCACCTCGACGCGACTTCTTGACAACTACATCGGCGGGCAGTGGACCCCTGCCACCGCCGCGACCGGCGAGCTGGACGTGATCCGCCCGGCGACCGGGGAGGTGCTCGCACGCGTGCCGCTGTCGGGCGCCGCGGACCTCGACGCCGCGGTCCGGGCGGCGCGCGCGGCGCTGCCGGAGTGGCGCGCCGTGTCGACGATCGCGCGGGCGCGCAAGCTGTTCGAGCTGCGCGAGCGGCTGACCGCCCGCAGCGAGGATCTGGCGCGCTCGGTGACGACCGAGATGGGCAAGACGATCGCCGACGCGCGGGCCGAGGTGGCGCGGATGATCGAGATGGTCGAGGCGGCCTGCGCGATCCCGACGACGATGCAGGGGCGGATCCTCGAGGACGTGTCTCGCAACATCGACGCCGAGACCGTGCGCCAGCCGGTCGGCGTCTGCGCGGCGATCGTCCCGTTCAACTTCCCGGCGATGGTCCCGTTCTGGTTTCTGCCGTTCGCGATCGGGTGTGGCAACGCGTTCGTGCTCAAGCCGTCCGAGCAGGTTCCGTTGACTCAGCAGATCGCGTTCGAGGAGCTCGACGCGCTCGACCTGCCGGCCGGGGTCGTCAACCTGGTCAACGGCGGTCGCGAGGTCGTCGAGGGAATCCTCGAGCACCCCGGGATCGACGCGGTCTCGTTCGTCGGATCCGCCCCGGTCGCCAAGCTCGTCTACGAGCGCGCGGCTAAGGCCGGAAAGCGCGTGCAGGCGCTGGGCGGTGCCAAGAACCACATGGTCGTGATGCCCGACGCGGTGATTGACAGCACCGTCGACGGGATCATCGTCTCGGCATTCGGAGCGGCCGGGCAGCGCTGCATGGCCGGCTCGGTGGTGGTCACCGTCGGCGACGCCCACCAACAGCTGATGCCGCCGCTGATCGAAGCGACCCGGCAGCTGCGCGTCGGTGACGGGATCGAGGAGTCAAGCGACGTCGGACCGGTGATCTCGTGCGCGGCGCGCGACCGGATCCGGGAGTGGATCGATCGTGGCCTGAGCGATGGAGCCTCGCTCGCGGTCGACGGTCGCGAGTACGCCGAGGGCGACCCCAACGGCGCCTACCTCGCCCCCACGATCCTCGACGACGTCACGCCCGAGATGGCGATCGCCCAGGATGAGGTGTTCGGTCCGGTCCTGTGCGTGGTCCGCGCGAGCTCGCTCGACGAGGCGATCGAGATCGTCAACTCGAGCCGGTTCGGCAACGGGACCTCGATCTTCACCGAGTCGGGCGCCTCGGTCCGGCGCTACCGCCACGAGGTGGAGGCCGGGATGGTCGGCGTCAACATCGGCGTCGCGGCGCCGGTCGCGTTCTTCCCGTTCTCCGGCTGGAAGGACTCGTTCCTCGGCGACCTGCACGCACACGGCACCGACGCGGTCGACTTCTACACGCGCAAGAAGACCGTCACCAGCCGCTACTTCTCGAGCGGCCAGGGCAGCGGCAGCTACTTCGTCGAGCGCTGACCCGCGGCGGCC
>DATNKY010000593.1:0-2415 GCA_035603155.1 Solirubrobacteraceae bacterium | reverse complement strand
GTTGGCGGTGGGCTGAAGACGGACACGATCGCGGAGCTGTGTGACGCGAGCCATGGTGGGGTCTGCGAGGTGCGTCGGCGCTTGGCCGAAGGCGGTATCGAGCGCGTGGTGGAGCGGGCGCGCCAAGGGGCGCCGCGGAAGATCGTGGGCGGTCAGGAGGAGCGTCTTCGCGAGATGCACGCCGAGGGCGCAAGCGTGCGCCAGATCGCGACGGTGCTCGGCGTCTCGAAGTCGCTCATCGCTACGGAGATCAAGCGCCTGAAGTTGTCTGCCCCCGCCGAGCAGAGGCCCTTGCCGAGGATGGCGCCACCACCCGTGCCGGAGATGGCGCCCGTAGCGGCGCCGTCGGACGGTGCGCTGAGCCCCGGGGAGACGCGCGACCACACCTCGGCGGAGTCGGCGTCTGCGGCACCCGAGGCGCCCCTCCCGCTGTCGCCGGAGATCGACGGCTCCAAGGGGGCGGGTGTCGATGTCGTCGAGACGGCCGTCGAGGCGCTCCTCACCAGCGACGAGGGAGCATTGCCCGCTGTGGAGCTCGTCGCCGGGGCGCCGCTGGTGAGCGGTCCTGCGGAGCACCCGTGCCGCTATGCGGGCACGCTGCTGCTCTGCGCTGCGGCCTCCGTGCTCGGTCTGTTCTCGGCGCTCGACGCGGCCCGGGTGGTTCGGCCAGCCGAGTCCGTGTACGACGCGCATCAGGTCTTCGCGGCCCTGCTGGCCGCGTGGGGTGCTGGGTATGGTTCGCTCGAGGCGATGCACGAGCGCGACGCACGCGCCCTGGGCGTGATCCTCGGGCTCGAGCGCAGCCCGAGTGTTCGCACGCTGCACCGAGCCATCGCGCAGATGAGCGCTCGGAGCGACGGCATCGAGCTCAACGCCGCGCTGATCCGCGGGGTGATGGCCGCGCACTTGCCGGAGCGATGGTGGTTCGGGCTGGACGGCCACTTCAAGGCCTATTCGGGCGAGGAGCCCATCGACAAGGGCTGGGACAGCAAACGGCGGCTCGCGACGAAGGGCATCGCCGACATCGTCGTCACCGACGCGCACGGGGTCACCTGGTCCGCGCTCCCTGTTGCCGCTGGCTCGGCGCTGAGCCAACACCTCGAGGCAACCGCGCACTCCCTGCGCCGCACCCTCGGCAGCGAGCGTCCCCTTGTGGTGAGCTTCGACCGCGGAGGGTTCGACTTCGAGGTCCTCGATGCCCTCGCTCGGGATGGCTTCTACTACGTCGGCTACATCCCCGCCTCGGTGACGTTGCCCGATCTCGGCACTGTCGCTCCCAGCACCAACGGCGTCGGTGAGGTCGCGTGGGACCACGTGCGGCTCCATCATCGGGCACGGCTGCTCGTCGAGCGCGATGACACGTCACTCATTCCGGTGGCGACCAACCTCCCGACGTTCGTCGACGCCGCCTTTGTCGTGCAGGAGCTGCGCGTCCACCGCGGCGCGCAAGAGAACTCCTTCAAAGCGGCTCGGTCCTTCGCGCACATCGATCGGCTCGTCGATCGCGGCAACGCGAGCCGTGCCCCTGACGATCGGCTCATCCCCAACCCTGCACGTGCTGCGCTCAAGGAGGAGCAGCGTCGAGTCGCCACCCACCTCGCCGAGCTCGCCGACGAAACGCCCTCCTCCAACGGTCGCTCTCGCAAGGACATCTACGACGATCGCTTCTGGGCCGTGTTCGACAGCACGCGCCTCGACAGAGAGCTGCGCGCCTCCCCGCCGAAGGTGCCCCGCGTGACAATCGATCCCGATGCTCAACGCGCCCAGCTCAAGACGCACCACCGATTGCTGCTCCAGCCCTTGAAGTTCGCCACGGACAACGCGCGCCGATGGTTGCTCGGCACGCTCGGCAACGCCCTCGCGCCCAGCGACAAGGTCTACGATCTGGAGACCAACGCCCGCACCCTGCTCGCGCTACTCCGTGCTCCGGGCACCGTCCGCTTCGACGACGAGCAGGTCACCGTCACGCTCGAGCTGCCGCTCCCGCCCACGCCCCACCAACGCTTGGCGGCCGCACTTGCAGCGCTCGACTCCCGTACGCTCCAGTTTGCAGACGGACGCCGGCGCGTTCAGTTCCGGCTCGCCCCGCGCCCCACTCGCGTAGACATCCCGGGCCGCGACCGGGCCGCGGCGTGAGCTTGGGCTACGGGGACCCGGTCAATCTGGCTGGACGCAGGTGTCAGGATCTCAGAGCCTCGCCCATCTCATCGACATCGACTGGCTACGCGAGGCGTACCGGCGCACGCGCAAGGACGGGGCGCTGGGCGTGGACGGGCAGAGCGCACAGGAGTACCAAGCGAACCTGGAGGGCAACCTCGGGTCGCTGCTCGAGCGCGCGAAGTCCGGCACGTACCGCGCACCGCCGGTGCGTCGGGTCCACATCCCGAAGGGGAGCGGCGCGGAGACGCGTCCGCT
>DATNKY010000588.1:0-6476 GCA_035603155.1 Solirubrobacteraceae bacterium | reverse complement strand
CCGCGCGGGCTTGGAGCGCCGGCCGGCCGGGCTCGTAGGTGAGCGACACGGTCACATCGACACCGACGATCCGCGACAGCGTCTCGACCGCGTCGCGCTGCAGCGCGGTCAGTTCGTCGAAGCCGTAGAAGAACGCCTCGGATCGTCCCCAGCCACCGGGCGCGGCCCGCAGCGAGTCCAGCGCGCGCCAGGCATAAAGCTCGCGGTCGACGCGCCCACGACGGTCGAGCTCGCGGGCGTAGGCAAGGTAGATCGCGCCGAGGTCGTCGGCATAGGGCTTGCGACGCCCGTCCTGCGCGGCCCACACCCCGAGCGCGGCGACGAACCGCTGGGGCGTCACGAGCGTGCGCTGGAGCTCGGCGATCAGCGCCGCGGCCGCGGCCGGGAAACCCGGCGCTCGGCTCGATTCAGCCAGCGGCCCGAACGTCACCCGCGAGAGCGCCGCACGCAGGACCCGGTCGCGTTGGAGGTCCGAGGCCGTTGTCGCGACGTACCCCGTCCGACGCGCGATCTCGCGCGTCAGCCCGGAGAACGTCAGCACCGAGCCGAACACGACCCCGGCGGCGGCGAGTTCGCGGCGGTAGTGGTCGGCGTCGACCGAGGTCGGCACGACGAGCACCGCGCCGCGCGGCGCGCTGGCGGCGTACGCACCCAGCACCTCGCCGGCCTTGGCGGAGTTGGCGGGGCCGATGACGAGCTCGAGCGGCATCGGCCTATGGTGGCGCGAGGCGATGACGGCTGGCCGACGTGGCCGTCATCAGCGCTCGCGCGAGCGCTGCTTTCGACGACACGCGAGGGGCTGCTCGGATCACAGCCGCCGCAACAGCCGCGCCGGATTGCCGACGACCACGGTGCCGGGCTCCACGTCCGCGATGACGACGGTTCCGGCCCCGACCACCGATCCAGCGCCGACGGTGACCCCTGGCGCGAGGACCGCCCCGGTGCCGAGAAAGGCTCCCTGCTGCGCCCGGCACGCTCCGGCGACCACGACGCCGGGGCCCATCGTCACGTGATCGGCGAGCACCACGTGATGGGCGATCGAGCACGAGCGGTTGACGAGGCAGCCCGCGCCGATCTGGACCGCGGCACCCAGGACAGAGCCCGCCCCGACGTACACCGCTTCGCCGAGCGTCGCCGTCGAGGCGACCACCGATGTCGGGTCGACGATCGTCGCCGCGACCCGAAATCCGCGCCGGCGAGCGTCGGCGAGTGCCTCCCGTCGCTGGCCGGGGTCGGTCTGGGGCACCGCGAACGCGAGCTCGAGTGTTCCGGCCGGGAGCCGGTCAACGTCGATCACCGGTCCGACGTCGGACGGCACCGGGATCTCCGGCATGTTGCGGACCGCCGCGACCAGCTCGAGCCCGAGCCGTCTGCCGGACTCGGCCAGCTCGCTGGCATGCTGCGAGCCCGCCGCGTAGATGACGAATCTCACGGGTAGGCCATCGCCATCGGCGGCAGGCCCGCGGCGCGCAGCTCATCGACGATCTGCTCGTAGGTTGGGCGAACGTAGAGCGTCGCCGTCTCGCGTTCCACGAACGCGAACCGGACTCCAGCCTCCCACGCGCGACGGGCGAGATTCCAGTCGTTGGGCTCGGACGCAAACGCGCACGCGCGGTCGTATCGCAGGAACCGCAGCGCGCCGTGGAAGATCGACGATTGCCAGCCAAACTGGCCCAGCCGCGGCGGCCAGGCCCCGACCGAGCGGTGCACCGCCTGCTCGACCACGGCGGATTGCTCGTCCGCCCCGGATTGCTCGTCCACTCCGGATTGCTCGTCCACTCCGGATTGCGCATCCGCCCCGGATTGCGCATCCGCCCCGGATCGCGCATCCGCCCCGGATCGCTCGTCTCCCCCAGCCTCCACGACGCGCATCGACGAATAGGCGACCTCGGCGCGCTGCGCACGCGCGGCGGCGAGCAGGGTGGCCAGGTGGTCCGGATCCCAGGCGTCGTCGTGGCTGAGAGGCGCGATCCAGCTCCCGGTCGCCAGCGTGATCGCGGTCGCTCGCGGGACGCTGCCCTTCACCGCCCACCGCTCCCATGGGTCGGCGGAGTCGTTCTCGCGGACCGCCAGGTTGTGAAACCGGATCCGGTCGTCGCCGAGCGCTGCGACTCGCGCAGCTGTGTCATCGGTGCAATGGTCCCCGACGACGATCGCCTCCCAGTGAGAGTGTGTCTGGCGGCGCACGGACTCCAGAGCCCGGTCACAAAGCGTGTCGGGCGAGTGGTAGGTCGAGAGTGCCACCGTCACGAGCGGGTCCGGGTCTTCGTAGGCCTGCTCGTATCCGGGCTGGGCGCGCGCCGCTGCCAGCAGCTCAGGCCACCGCTGCTCGGCCTCGTACGTTCTCGCGACCAGCGCCTGGGTTCGGCGCAGGCGGGTGCGGAGCTCGGACTGGACGGCCGTCAGGTGCTGCTGCGAAGCCTCCAGCGCGAGCAGCCGGGCCCGTTGTTCGTCGGCCAGCTGGTCGGCGAACAGGCGCAGCTCCATGACCTGCTGGGAGAGCTCGGCGAGCTGGTGGGCGAGCTCGTGGTGACGGCCTTCGAACAGCCTCCGCGTCGGCCACAGCCTGCTTGCACTCCTCGTCCTGAGCCGCCCCATCGGCGGCAGCATCGCAGCCGTCCCGGCGGTAGGATCGCCAGCCGTGCGAGATAAGGAGAGCGTGCGGGCGACGCTCGGAGCGGCGCCGGTGTTCAGTGATCCGCGGGGAAAGCTGACGCTCGTCGACTACGGGGCGATCCCGTTTGCGGTCAGCCGCGCCTACGTCCTGTCCGAGCTCCCGGACGGCGTGCTGCGGGCGGGGCACGCGTGCCGGACCCAGCAGCGGTTCATGGTCGGAATCTCGGGGGTCGCGTCGGTGACCGTCGACGACGGCCTGCGATCGCGGCGGATCGGACTCGCGGGCGGTGACACGCTCCACGTCCCACCGCGGACGTGGATCGAGATCGAAGCGGCGGGCGGCGGGGTCGTGATCCTCGTGTTCGCCGACGGCGCCTACGATCCGGGCGATTACGTCAGCGACAGGGCCGAGCTGCGCACCGCGGCGCTGTCGAGCGCCGCGCCGAGTGCGCCGGACACGGTCGCCAGCTGATCGTCGGTCAGCCAGGGGTCGAATGGCAGGCTGATCGCCTGGGCCGCGAGCCGCTCGGCCCCTGGAAACGGACCGACGCCGGCGAATGCCCGCAGGCGCGGCGGGATCGGGTCATAGTGGACCGCCGTTCCGACGCCGCGGCGGTCGAGCTCCGCGCGTAGATCGCAGAAGGCGACCCGGCTCGCCTCCGTCACGCGGCCGCGGACTGCTGGTCCTCGACCTCCGCCGCGACGGCGCCCTCGGCTTCTACCTCGGGCGGCTTGGCGCCCTCCTTCGCCCACGGCTCGTCGAACTCGACGCGCCACTTGCCGTCCTCGTTCTGCTGCAGCGCGAGGCGGGCGCGGAAGCTCTTGCCGGAGCGGCCCTTGAAGCCGGTCACGGCCCGCTCGGTACGCCCGGTCTTGATCAGCTCGCGAGCGACCGCGACCGGCAGCTGCTTGCCGGCCTTGCCCTTCCAGATCACGAACCCGCAGCCGGGATCCTCGCGCGACCAGCACGAGTACCCCTTGCGGTTCTCGATGATGTCGCGTCCGCAGACTGGGCACGGCCCGAGGTTGGCGCGTGGGATTCGAACGTCCTTGAGCTTGTGGTCGAGCTCTCCGACGGTTTCCTCGGTGAACTTGACGATGTCGCCCATGAACGCCGCGCGGGAGTCCTCGCCAGTCTCGATCTTCGCTAGCCGGTGCTCCCAGTCCCCGGTCAGGCCGGGGCTCGTCAGCGGATGCTCGCCCAGCAGCCTGACCACGTTGAGCCCCTTCTCGGTAACCACCAGGGCTCGGGCGTCGCGCTCGATGTAGCCGACCTGCAGCAGTCGTTCGATGATCGCGGCCCGGGTCGCGGGCGTGCCGATCCCCGAATCCTTCATCGCCTCGCGCAGCCCCTCCTCGTCGACGAGCTTGCCCGCCGTCTCCATCGCGGCCAGCAGTGCGCCCTCGCTGTAGCGCCGAGGGGGCTTGGTCTCCTTCTCCTCGGAGCCGACCTCGAGCACCGAGACCGTCTCGTCGCGCTCGAGCTTCGGAAGCTGCTGCTCGCGCCCCTCGTCGTCCTCGGCGGCGCCAGACGGGTCGGGGTCGGCGCTCTCGCCGTACACGCCGCGCCAGCCGGGGACGAGCATCACCTTGCCGCTGGTCCGGAACACGTACTCGACGACCGTGGTTTCGACACGCGTGTTCTCGAACACGGCCTCCGGGTGAAAGACCGCCAGGAATCGCTTGACGGCGAGATCGTAGATCCGCTTGTCGTCGTCGTTCATCTTGTCGACGGGATGCGACTCGGCGTGTGTCGGGATGATCGCGTGGTGGTCGGTGACCTTCGCGTCGTTGACGACGCGCGCGAGCGGGAGCACGTCCAGCCCGAGCACGTAGCGCGAACCCTGGGCATACTCGGCGCGCTCGCCGACGAGCTTCGCGATCGGCTTGATCTCGGCGATCATGTCCTGGGTCAGGTAGCGCGAGTTGGTCCGCGGATAGGTGAGCGCCTTGTGCTCCTCGTACAGCCGCTGAGCCGCCGCGAGCGTCCGGCGGGCGGAGAACCCGAAGCGGCTGTTGGCGTCACGCTGCAGCGAAGTCAGGTCGTAGAGCAGCGGTGGGCGCTCCTTGCGCTCTGACTTCTCGAGCTTGGTGATCGTCCCGGTCTGGCCCTCGCAAGCGGCGACCACGGCATGCGCCTCAGCGGCGGTCTTCAGTCGTGGGTTGCTGCCCGCGTAGAAACGCCCCTCGTAGCGCCGCGGCCCGTTGTGCACGGGGTCGAACTCGGCGTCGACGATCCAGTAGGGCTCGGGCTTGAAGGCCCTGATCTCCTCCTCGCGGCGGGCGAGGATCGCGAGCGTCGGGGTCTGCACCCGTCCGAGCGACACGGCCCCGTCGAATGACGACCGCAGGCGGATCGTCGCGGCGCGGGTCGAGTTCATGCCGACGATCCAGTCGGCCTCCGAGCGCGAGCGCGCCGCCGCTTCGAGTGAGGCGAGCTCTGACGCGGGCCGCAGGCCGGCGAATCCGGCCTCGATCGCCGCGCGGGTCATCGAGTTCAGCCACAGCCGCTGGACCGGCTTGCGCGATCCCGACTTCTCATACAGGTAGGCGAAGATCAGCTCGCCCTCGCGCCCGGCATCACACGCGTTGATCACCCGGTCGACGTCATCTCGCCCGAGCAGTCGCTTGACGACGTTCATCTGCTTCTTGGAGCGCTCGTCGCGCACGACCAGCTTGAAGTGCTCGGGCACGATCGGCAGGTCGGCCATGCGCCACTTCTTGAAGCGGTCGTCGTACTCATCGGGGTCAGCGAGCGCGACGAGGTGGCCGACGGCCCACGTGACCACGTGCTCGGGTCCCTCGAGGTATCCCTCGGCCTTGGTGAACTGGCCCGGGAGCACGCGAACGAGGTCGCGTCCGACGGAGGGCTTTTCGGCGATGACGAGCGTCTTGGGCATGGGGTGGCAGGGTAGCGCCCCGTTCAAGGGCGCTTGTGAACGAGCCTGCCCGCCGCGCTCGCGGCGGGGCGGCTCAGACCCGATTCTCGGCCGGGCCGACGTCGATCTCGGCCGCCCGCCGTGCGATCGCCGGCAGATGCAGGTCACCCGCGGTCGAGCGTGCCGCCTCGACGAGCCCGCGCGCCCGCGAGCCGGAGAGCAATCGCGCATAGTCCAGCTGGGTGTGGGCGAGCTGGACCGCTGCCTGCAGACCCTGGTTGACCTCCAGCGCGCGTTCGAAATGGTCGCGCGCGGCCGCCTCGTCGCCGATCGCGGCCGCAAGCCGGCCGAGGTAGCGCTCGACCGATCCGAGACACACCGTCCCGAGCCCGATTACCACGGTACGGTCGGCGAACGGCAGCAGCAGTTCGTGCAGGATCGCCGCCCGCGGAGCATCGCCGACGGCCGCTGCGACGTCCGCCAGCAGCGCTATTGCGACGATCCAGTCGCCGTCGCGCGGGATCTCGGCGAAGCCGTGGCCGGCGAGGCGATCGAGCTCGGCCCGCGCCTCGTCGAGGCGCCCCGTCTCGACCAGCAGCGTCGCGCGGGCGGTGCGCCAGGCCGGGCGGTGGGGATTGTTGGTCAGCTGCTGTCCGAGCGCCGATTCGAGCTCCCCCATTCGCCCCTGCTCGCGTCTGATCCCCAGCAGCTGGATCGCGTAGTACTGCGTGGCGGTCTCGCCCTCGGGTCTGATCCCGGCCGCCAACGCCTCCGACGCGAGCCGCTCGGCGGTGCTCAGATGGCCTGCGAGCAGCGCCCGCATCGCCTTCCAGACCGCGACCTGCCACAGGTACAGCGGCTGGCGCAGCTCGCGCGCTCCGGCGGTGAACGCCTCGACCTGGGCCTCGAGGCCGGCCAGGTCGCCGTGCTCGAGCATGTCGACCGCGAGCCAGGCGTTGCCCTGGAGGATCAACTCGATGT
>DATNKY010000332.1:0-4954 GCA_035603155.1 Solirubrobacteraceae bacterium | reverse complement strand
CCGACGCGGCGGGTGGCCGCGCAGTGCGACCCCGTCCGAGTCGCGCAGATCATGCGCATCCTGATCGACAACGCGCTGATCCACACACCGCCCGGCACGCGGATCGTGGTCACGACGGCGCGCGAGAACGGTCACGTCCAGGTGGTCGTCCGTGACAACGGCGACGGGATCGACGCCCAGGTCCAGCAACGCATCTTTGAGCCGTTCTACACCGCCGATGACGTTCAGGGCTCGGGGCTCGGGCTTGCGATCGCGAGTGAGCTCGCCGACCGGATGTCCGGCGCTCTGTCGGTGCGGTCGATCCCCGGGGTGACCGAGTTCACGCTCGAGATCCCGGTGTAGTCGGGCTCTAGGCTGATCGGAGGGCGCCGGTGCCGGCGCGTGGGCCCGGTGCTCGTGGCGGTCAGGCCTGCCACTGATCGAGCAGCCTCAGCCAGACCTCGGTCCGGGTGGGGAACGCGGGGATCGCGTGCATCAGGCGCTCGAGCGGGACCTCGCCGACGATGGCGATCGTCGCCGCATGCAGCAGCTCGTTGATCTGGGGGCCCGTGAAGGTCGCGCCGATGATCACGTCGCGTTCGGTGTCGATCACGAGGCGGCACCTCGACGGCGCCCCCTTGCCGACGAAGCTCGCGCAAGGCGTGGAGCCGATCTCGGCATCCAAGGCGCGGGCCGGCAGGTCCTGCGTCAGGGCCGCGTTCAGGGTCAGGCCGACGGCCGCAATCGAGGGATCGGTGAACACCACCCGGGGCGATCTCGCGCCGTCGGACTCGGCGCGCAGGTCTCGGTTCATGATCGTCGCCACCGCCACCTTCGCCTGATACTTCGCCGCGTGCGTCAGCAACGCGCGGCCGTTGACGTCGCCGACGGCGTAGAGCCAGTCCCGACCCGGCACCCGCATCCGGTCGTCGACCGCGATCGTCTCGCCCGGCGCAAGGCCGACGCTCTCCAGCCCGAGATCGCCGGTGTGGGGGCGGCGGCCGACCGCGACCAGCAGCTCGTCGCTGACCACCGAGCTCCCGTCCTTGAGCGTGAGCGTGAACGTTTGATCGCCGGAGTCGCGACTGGTGTCATCGGCGTCGCGACTGGTGTCATTTGCGTCGCGGCTGGCGCCGGTCACCTCGGCGCCGAGGCGCACGTCCACGCCGCCGTCCGTGAGCGCGTCGGCGAGCTCTTCGCCGGCGAACGGCTCCTCGTCGGCGAGCAGCCCGTCGCGGGCCTCGACGAGGGTGACCTTCGATCCCAGCGAGGACCACGCCTGCGCGAGCTCGCAGCCGACCACGCCGCCGCCCAGGACCGTCAGCCGTCGCGGAACGTGCTCGGCCACCGTGCCGCAGCGGCTCGTCCATGGCTCGATTTCCCTGAGCCCCGGGATCGGCGGCATCGCCGCGCCGCTGCCGACCGCGAGGACAACGGCGCGGCGCGCCTGAAGCAGCTCGTCGCCGACGCGGACCCGGAGCTCGCCGTCGAGCCGCGCCTGCCCGCGGAGCAGCGCGATTCCACGATCCTCGATCCACGGCAGCTTTGACGTGTCATCGAAATCGTGGACGACCTCGTCGCGGCGACTGAGCACGACCTCCGGATCGAGCCTGCCCGTCGTCGCCTCGCGTGCGCCGGGAACGCGCCGCACCTCGGCGAGCAGCTCCGCCGGGCGCAGTAGCGCCTTCGACGGCATGCACGCATAGAACGCGCACTCGCCCCCGACGAGCTCTCGCTCCACGAGCACCACCTCGAGGCCCTCGGCGGCGAGGCCCGCCGCCGTGACCTCACCGGCCGGCCCGGCGCCGATCACGATCGCGTCGAACTCGCGCGGCACGGACTACCTGGGGCTCCGCCGGATCGGTCTGGGCATCGGCCGCCAACCGTGGTCGACGGCGGGGCAGGTCCTCAGCTGACTTCGCGCAGGCGCCCGGTGTCGCACTCGTAGACGAAACCGCGCACGGAATCCTTGTTGGGGATGAACGGCGATGCCTTGATCCGCGCGATCGACTGGCGCACGTCCTGATCGAGATCGCTGAAGGCCTCGGCCGCCCACTCAGGCTTGATACCCGTGTCATCCTCGATCGACGCCTTGAAGTCGTCATCGGTGAAGGTCAGCATCCCGCAATCGGTGTGGTGGATCAGGATGATCTCCTCGGTCGCCAGCAGCCGCTGCGAGATCGCCAACGAGCGGATCTCGTCATCGGTCACGACGCCACCTGCGTTGCGGATCACGTGGGCATCGCCCTCCTTAAGCCCGAGCATCCCGTAGATGTTCAATCGCGCGTCCATGCATGCGACGACCGCGACCTTCTTGGCCGGCGGCAGCAGCGGAGCCGCGCAGTCGAAGGTGGCGACGTAACGGTCGTTGTTGGCAAGGAGTTCGTCGGTCTGGCTCACGGGTGCTCCTTCGGGAGGGTGCAGGGGATTGCCGGGCTCCGAAACTATATATATCTGATCGTATTTGATGGTTTTTGCGACGTGGACTACGTTGCCCGTGATGACCTCAGATCTGATCGGAGCTGCCGACGAGCGGCGGCGGCTCGTCCGCGACCTCGCGGTGCGGCTACGCGAGCGGGTCCTGCCGGAGCTCGGCTCCCACTCGGGGCGGGCGTTTGACACCGACGGACCGGGGGTGGGAGGCGACATCACGTTCGCGGTCGACGAGGTGGCGGAGAGCGCGCTGGTCGAATTCCTCGCCGAGCGTGCGCCCGGGATCGCCTACTACTCCGAGGACCGCGGTCTGGTCGCGTCGGGCGATCCGACCGAGGTGCTGGTGGTCGATCCGATCGACGGCACGCGTCCGGCGATGGCGGGGCTCGAGTCGGCGTGCGTGGCGGTCGCCCTGGCGCCGCTGGGGGACGGCGAGCCGACGATGGCCGACGTCAGCGCGGGCTGTGTGGTCGAGATCAAGTCCGGTGACTGGTTTCTGGCCGCGCGCGGCGCGGGCGTCGAGTGCAGCCGGCCCGTCTCGCTGAGCGCCAATCGCGATCTGCGCCGGATGTTCTGGTCCTACGGCTTTCGCGGTCGGCCAGTCCGGCAGACGGTGGAAGTGCTCGCCGAGCTGATCGACGGCTCGTCGGTCCGCGGCGGAACGTTCGAGCTGGGCTCTCAGTCGTTCTCGATGACTCGCGTCGTGACCGGACAGCTCGACGCCGTGATCGAGGTCGGCTCGCGGCTGATCGACGACGTCCCCGGGATGCGCGAGGAATTCGAGCGCGTCGGCGAGGGCGAGGTGCTCAACAACTCGCCCTACGATCTGGCGGCCGCGTGGCTCTGCCTGCGCGAGGCCGGCGGTGTGATCAGCGACGGCTGGGGGCGTCCGCTCGACGGGCGACGGCTGCTGGGCTCCGGCCACGAGTTCCAGATGTCCTCGATCTCGGCAGCGAGCCCGGCGCTGCACCAGGCGCTCGTCGAAGCGGTCGATGACGGGGTCAGGCGGCTGCGGCGGCTGCGCGGGGGCTGAGGTTCGAGCGGACGCGCGTCCCTGGCGGACCACGTTTGATCGCGCCGCCGCGAGCTCATGCTGATCGGCGGACCGCTATGACGCTCCGCGGACGGATATCTTCTGGACGAACGCGTCCAGGCCATGCTCCAGCCCGTATCCGTCGCCCAGAAGCATCTCTCCGACTACGCGAGCATCGTCGGACGGCCGCTCGTCGACGAGATCCGCGAGCGCGTCCGTCGACTCGGCCCCAAACGGATCCTGCACTTGTCGGCGACCGCGTTCGGTGGCGGCGTGTCGGAGATCCTCTACACGCTGGTGCCGCTGATGCGCGACGTCGGACTCGAGTGCGAGTGGCAGGTGATCTACGGCCGCGAGGAGTTCTTCAACGTGACCAAGGTGATGCACAACGCCCTCCAGGGCGCGCCGCATGCGCTCGACGACCACGACTGGGACACCTGGCTGCGCTACAACAAGATCAACGCCGAGCAGCTGACCGGCGAATGGGATGTCTGCATCGTCCATGACCCGCAGCCGGCTGCGGTCGCGTCGCTGGTCGGCGATCGGGCGCGCCACTGGGTCTGGCGCTGTCACATCGACCTCTCGACTCCGAATCGCAACACGCTGGACCGGCTCGTGCCCTACCTGGACCCGTACGAGGCCGCGGTCTTCCACATGCCCGCGTACGTGCCCGCCGGAGTCGATGGTCGCGCGCACATCGTGCCGCCGGCGATCGACCCGCTCGCCCCGAAGAACATGGCCTTCTCGCCCGAGGACGCGGTGTACATCTGCCAGCAGTTCGGGATCGACGTGGACAGGCCGCTGCTCTGCCAGGTGTCGCGGTTTGATCCGTGGAAGGACCCGCTCGGCGTGATCGACGCTTACCGGCTCGTCAAGGAGCAGATGCCGGAGGTGCAGCTGGCGCTCGTCGGCTCGATGGCGACCGACGATCCGGAAGGATGGGACTACTTCAACGCGACGGTCGCACATGCCGACGGCGATCCCGATATTCATATCCTCAACAACCTCAACAACGTCGGTGCGATCGAGGTCAACGCATTCCAGTCACACTGCGATGTGGTGATCCAGAAATCCACGCGCGAGGGGTTCGGGCTGACCGTGACCGAAGCGATCTGGAAGGCACGGCCGTTCGTCGGCGGCGCCGTGGGCGGTATCCCGCTCCAGGTGTCCGACGGCGAGACCGGGTTTCTCGTCTCGACCGTGGAGCAGTGCGCGCAGCGATCGCTCGAGATCCTCAGCGATCCGGGGCTCGGCAGGCGGCTCGGGCAGGCGGGCAAGGAGAGCGCGCGGCGGAGGTTTCTGACGCCCAGATTGCTGCGCGACTGGCTCGAGCTGTTCGAGAGCCTCGAGGCCTGAGGCTCGATGTCCTCTGAGACGCCCCTGGTCCTGGTCTCCAATCGAGGCCCGGTCACGTTTCAGCCTGGGGGCGAGATCAAACGCGGGACCGGCGGGCTCGTGACGGCGCTGATCGGGCTGGCGTCCCACCGCCCCGTGACGTGGGTCGCGTCG
>DATNKY010000556.1:0-3259 GCA_035603155.1 Solirubrobacteraceae bacterium | reverse complement strand
GGGCGTAGCGGGGGTAAATCGGCCCCGATTGTCGGCCTGGGTCGCTGGTCTGGGCGTAGCGGGGGTAAATCGGCCCCGGTTGTCGGCCTGGGTCGCTGGTCTGGGCGTAGCGGGGGTAAATCGGCCCCGATTGTCGGCCTGGGTCGCTGGTCTGGGCGTAGCGGGGGTAAATCGGCCCCGGTTGTCGGCCTGGGTCGCTCCGGCGCCCCGCCCGGAAGTCTTGTTTGGTCCAGCCATCTTGTGATGGTGACGTTGACTACGCCGATCACGTGGTCGATCATGAGAGGCGCCGAACGGGGCGGCGATCGCATCACTACAAGCAAAGGAGAGGGATATGTCCTTTAGACGGCGAATCGCCGGTCTCGGCGCTATCGCGATCGTTGTTGGCACCGTTGGCGCGTTCGCAGCAGCCAGCTCGGCCGTCGCACAGTCGCGGGCCGGCACCTCGAGTGCGCATGCGGCGGCGAGCGGGGGATTCTCCTGCGCCTCCCAGCAGTTCTGCGACTACGTCTATGACAACGGCACCGGCGTCTGCTTCAAGGCCAACCCATTCAGCGGGATTCCGAGCGACAACTGGTCCTACTACGGCTGCCGGAACGTCGACGGCTCGATCTACAACAACACGGTGTTCACGTTTCGGGTGTACTACGGGCCCAACCATGGTGACCCGCACGCCTGTATTCCTCCGTACACCAAGGTCAGCGACCTGTTCAACTATGACTTCAACAGCGGAAGCGGGCCTCACAATCTCGTGATCGGCAACGACATCGCGTCGTTCAGCTTCAGCACCTCGCCCTGTACCAACACACCTTTGTAGCCCGCCCAGCTTGTCTCGTGCTTGCTCGCTGACTGCTCGCAGCGACCGACTTCCCGCGGGCCCTGCGTGTATATTGCGGTCGAGGGCGCAGGAGGGGAGCACGCTTTAGTGCGGCCCGCGCCAATGAGGCGAACAATCTGGGGGTATAGGCATGAGGGCTTCAGTCGGCTCACGCTGGAGGATCGCATTCGGGCTGCTCGCCCTTGGACTCGTGTTCGTGTTCGCGGTGGCGACTGCGAGCGCCGCCAGTCGCGTCTACTGGACGGATGAGGGCACGCAGACAGTTTCCTTCGCCGATCTGGACGGCAGCGGCGCAGGTGGCAATCTGTCGACCACGGGCGCGACCGCCCTTTCCGAACCGAGTGGGACGACGATCGACATCGCTGCGGGCAAGATCTACTGGGTCCAGCAGGACACCACCACCGTCTCGTTCGCGAACCTGGACGGCTCCGGCGGCGGCGATCTCAAGACGACCGGGGCCACCGTCGACGAGGCGGAAGGCGTGGCGATCGATCCCGCCACGGGAAAGCTCTTCTGGGCCAATGAGAGCGGCTCATCGCCAGTCTCGTTCGCGAGTCTGGACGGGTCTGGCGGCGGCGATCTGAATGTCACGGGTGCGACGCCGGACGACCCGTCCGGACTTGCGATCGACCCGGACAACGGCAAGGTCTATTGGGCGAATTTCGGCAACGACACGATCTCGTTCGCGAACCTCGACAACAGCGGTGGCGGGGCGCAGCTGAATATCAGCGGCGCGACGGCGGTCGGTCCGGCGGGCGTCGCCATCGATGCCGCGGCCGGCAAGGTCTACTGGACCAACTTCAACAACAACACGATCTCGTTCGCGAACCTGAACGGCACCGGCGGCGGCGGCCAGCTGAGCACTGGCGGAGCGACGATCAAAGAGCCCTGGGGGCTGGCGATCGACCCCGCGGCGGGAAAGCTCTACTGGGCCAATTTCAACGGTGGTGGTATTTCGTTCGCGAAGCTCGACGGAAGCGGCGGGGGCAATCTGAACGTCGCGGCGCTCACCCCCACCGAGCCGAACTTTCCGTCGCTGCTCGAGGTGCCTTCGAACACCAGGGCGCCGGCCGTGAGCGGAGGGTCGACGCCGGGCTCGACGCTGGACTGCTTCCAGGGCTCTTGGGCCTCAGATCTTCTCGGCTCCTACCTGTACCAGACGCCACGTAGCTTCGCGTACAGCTGGACTTTGAACGGCAGCCCGATCGCGGGTGCCAGTTCGAACTCGATCACTGCGAGCTCTGCGGGCAGCTACGTGTGTCAGGTGACGGCCGCCAACGGGGCGGGCTCGACTGAGAAGTCCAGCGCACCGCACGTCGTCACGCCTGCCCCGCATACGTTGACGGTGACCAGGCATGGAACGGGCTCCGGGACCGTCAGCAGCAGCCCCGGCGGGATTAGCTGCGGGTCGGTCTGCTCGGCGAGCTATGCCGCCACCACGACCGTTGCGTTGATGGCGAAGCCGGCGAGCGGCTCGAAGTTCGCGGCCTGGGCGGGTCCGTGTTCGGGGACGGGTGTGTGCACCGTGTCGATGAACACCGATCAGGCGGTCACGGCGACGTTCACGCTGCTGCCACCCAACACGAAGATCACCAAGGCGACCATCTCCTCCAAAAAGCGCAAGGCGAGCTTCAAGTTCAAAGCGCACGGTAAGAGCTCGGGCTTCAGGTGCGCGCTGGTCAAGAAGTCCAAGCGGCATCACAAGCAATCCAAGCCCTCATATAGGCATTGTCGTTCTCCGAAGGGCTACAAGCGCTTGAAGGCCGGGCGGTACACATTCACGGTGCGCGCATCGAATGCGGGCGGCAGTGACCCGACCCCGGCGAGCAAGAGCTTTACGATCCGCTGACCCAACGCCTCAGGACAGTGCGCCAGGCACGGCCGAAGGGCCAGAACTGACCCGGCAACGACGCCGGATGGGCGGGCGCGAACCTGCTAGCCGCCTGTCGGCGAGCTGTTGTTGCCCCCGCCCGTTGGTGTCAAGCCGAACGCGACCTGGTCACCGTCTAAGCGTGCGTCGAGCTCGGCGCCGTCGAGCATCGGGGCTGCCTCGGAGTCGACGAACACGCGCGCGCCGGCCTCCTCGATGACGTGATCGCCAGGCGCAGGCTCAGCGGCAAGCTCGATCGTGAGCTCGGATTCACCAGCAGGGGCGATGCGGAGTCCGGCGTCATCGGGCAGTTCAGGGTGGTGCAGCAGACTGTCGACCGCTTCGATGGCAGAGGGAGAGAGCGTGAGCATCAATGCTTCCTTCCATTTGGGTCCGTGCCTACCGGTACCCAGTGCGCGCGCCCCAAACACGCGATCGTCGGTCACGTCCCATCTTGCGGTGACGGTGGCGGGTCGCCGAGGAACGGCAGCATCAGCAGTGTCGTCAGGCCGAGCGCCAGCGCCTGCACCGTCAGCCAGAACGTCAGCGGA
>DATNKY010000260.1:0-37889 GCA_035603155.1 Solirubrobacteraceae bacterium | reverse complement strand
TTCAGTTGCGTCGAGGAGAGCGTCACGCCCACCCCCGCCCCGCCGCGCGCCCGGGCATAGGCCAGCAACGGACCCCAGCCACAACCGAGGTCGAGCAGGCGGCGACCCGGCCCGATTCCGACCTGTTCGGCCACATAATCGTGCTTACGCAGCTGTGCCTCCTCCAGGCTGAGCGAGAAGTCCCCGTCGAACATCGCACCGCTGAAATCGGGCAGCTCACCGAGGCTGAGCCGGATGATCCGGTCAGTCAGCGAGTACGTGAAGTCGACGTCCCTGCGGTCGGCCATCCTCCTGCAACATAACGACGCGCGCTTCGCCGGCTGCCGAAGGTGGCACGTACGATCGCATTCGCCCTTTCGCCAGAACGGACCACGCGACCGGTTCAATCGTCCCCGACCAGGCGCGGATTAAGGTCGATTCCGGACAAGAAGCGGCTCGCATCGGCGGGTGCGGCCGACTAGGCTGCGCATTGTGCGCGACCGAATCCACCAGCATGGGGTCCCGCTCGAGCGGTCTGAGGTCTAGTGGCTGGCGGTCCTGACCCCGGGGATTTGCTCCAGCATCACATCCCGGTGCTCCGTTATGACTCGCAGGAGCCGTATTTCGCCGACGCCGCGGCTGAGTGGACTGACAACCCGGGCAACGAGCTGCGGCGAGCGGACGGGACCGTTATCGCGGCCGCCAGCCCTGCCGGCGATCAGCCGCTGCTGTCACTGAGCTTTCTTGACCCGGGGGGCTATCCCGGCGGTCAGCCGGTGGCCCACAACGACCGTATCGCCGACCCGTCGCACGACTACGTCGCGCAAGCGCGAGCGCTACACGCTCAGCCGCAGTACGCCAACGTCGTCTACGGCCATTGGGCGACGGGAAGCGATGACCGGATCTGGCTCGCCTACTGGTTCTTCTACTTCTACAACGACTACAACCTGATCGGCCCGCTGATCAAGGCGGGACTCCACGAGGGCGATTGGGAGATGATCCAGCTTCGGCTCGGTACCGACGGCCAGCAACCCGATCTGGCCGTCTACGCGCAGCACACACACGCTGAGCAACGACCGTGGCAACAGGTGGAACGGCTCGGCGACCAGCCGGTCGTATATCCCGCGCGGGGCTCGCACGCGTCCTACTTCGTGCGAGGCGTCCATTGGACCGGCGCGTGGTTCGACAACGCCGACGGGCAGCGGCCGGGTCCGGCTCTCACTCTGCGGACGATCTCCGACACGGTCGCCGCCGACGCATGGGCGACGTGGCCCGGAATGTGGGGCGGCACGCAGCCGTCTCCCGATGACCAAAACCCGCTCGATGACTCCAGTCCGCGGGGTCCGGGGGGACACGTTCAATACCGGCATCCCGAGGCGCTGCTACAGACCGCGATCAGCCACCAGGCTACGGTCGCGCCGCCGCCTCCCGCCTCCGCGCCGCCGCCCGCGCCGGTCGTCACCGCGACGTCAGCGGGAAACGACCTTCGTATCAATTTCGACGCTCAGGTCAGTAATCCCGCCGGACTCGTGGTGTCGGTCGGCGATGCCGATCAGCCCACACCTCCCACGATCCATCGTGTCCCCATCGATACCAGCAGCGGGACCGTCGTCATCCCAGGCGCTGCGGAAGGCCGGCAGGCGATCCACGTCAGCGTGGCCGCGAGCGACGGCCGCGCGTCGCCCTCAACACCGACGACACCGACGACACCGAGCTGACCGAGCAGCTTTCGGTGCCTCGCGCATCGGCGTGCCCGAGCTCATTCGACCAGATAGGTCTCGTAGATCACTCCGGCGGGCTGGCGGCCGCCGACGCTGACGAAGACGCCCTTGTTGAGCCACTCGAGACCGGGCGTGGCGGTCTCGATCTGTGTCGAGGTGCGGAAGGTGTACTCGCTGGCGTCGACGGCCTCGCCGCGCGCCAGACGGGCAAGCACCTCGGGGCTACCGTGGCGAACTCCGCGGGCCTGGACGTACAGCAGGTCGCCGCCGTCGGTCTGCAGCGTGTAGCGCAGGTCGGCAAGCGCGGTGCCGTCTGCGAGCAGGATCTGCCAGTCGGCGCTGGCCCCCGGCACGAGCCTCCCGTTCAGCTCGGGACCGGTGAACGTTCCGTCCGTCAGGGCCACAACGCGTCGCCGTCCCCGCGGGGTGTCGCCGAGATCGAGTGGTTCTCCCAGGGCGGCCTCGAGGCGATAGACCGGGCTCAGGCGAGGGACGGGAAGCTCGAAGTCACTCGACCGACCGTTCATCGGATCGTTCGGATGGGGCTCCAGCGGCGTGACGGTGAGGCGCATCCAGTCGGCAAGCGGGAGAGCGCCGAGCAGATCGTCAAGCTGTGTCTGGCTGTCGGCGCGGTACAAGCCCAGGGCCTTGCTCTCGCCGGGCTCCACCGGCGGCTTCCAGACCCGGACGACGTGCCCTTCGCGCGCGAGCCTTGCGACAGCGGCCGCCTCGCCACGCTCTCGCTCCTCTACCTCTGAGCCAGGAGCGTCGTCAGGGATTTGGATGTCGAACTCGACGAGGAAGTCCACTTGCTTCTCCTCTCAGGACGTCGGAGTGCCGTCGTATCGGGACCTCCGCTGATTGTCGTGGCCGGCAATATGGTCGCGAATCGCGCCGCGAGTCGCTCGCCGGAAGGCCTGGGCGCCGCGCCGGATCAGGGGAGGGCCGCCGCCTGTTGCCTGCCGCCGTCGAGCGGTAGCCAGATGTGGAACGCGGTCCGTCCGGGCTCCGAGTCGAACTCGATCGAGCCGCTGAGTCGCTCGGTCACGATCCGACGTGCCGTGTCGAGCCCCAGTCCCGTGCCCTCGCCGACGTCCTTGGTGGTGAAAAACGGGTCGAAAACGCGGTCGCGGATCTCCGCCGGGATTCCGGGACCGTCGTCGATGATGTCGACGCGCGCGCAGACGCCGTCGCGGCTGGTGGCGATCTCGATCGTGCCCGAGTCGCCGAGAGCTTCGATCGCGTTGGCCAGCAGGTTCGTCCAGACCTGATTGAGCTCCGAGCCGCGAAGAATGAGCTTGGGGAGCGAGCGGTCGTATTCGCGCCGGATCTCGATCGAGGTGGGCTTGAGCTTGTGCCCGAGCACAACCAGTGTCGTCTCGAGGCCCTCGTGGATGTCGGTCTCCACCAGTTCGCCGCGGTCCATGAACGCGTATGACTTGATCGCCTTCACGAGCGTGCCCATCCGATCGGTCGACTCCGCGATCTCGGCCGCGAGCCCGCGGGCGGTCAGCGATGCGGCGATCCACGACGTGGCGGCACTCGCTGCGGGCCCGGCTGCCTGCGCGACCCGGTCGAGCCATGCGGCGTCGAGCCCGGCAGCCGCGAGCGGCTCGGCGACCCGCCAAGGCTCTGCCACGCCGAGCTGCTCAAGGGAATCGAGCAACGCTTCCTCGGCGTCGGCGGCATCGAGTGCCGAGAGTGAGCTACGTGATTGAGCACGGTCGATCGCTTCGCGTTGGAGCGCCACGAGCCCCTCCGCCTGTTCGCGCTCGATCCCGGACTCCACGAACAACCCTATCGTCGAGGACAGCACGTCGAGCGCCTCGGCCAGATCGGCCGCAGCGCGTCGGGCGGCCGCCGCCGGGTTGTTCAGCTCGTGGGCAAGTCCAGCGGCCATGGTGCCAAGCGAAGCGAGCCTTTCGCGAGTCTGTTCACGGACCGCGATCCGCGTCGCCATCGGCCGGACCGCCCGCATCACGCGGCGGTGAACGGGACGCTGGCTGAGCACGAGCCGGATGAAATCCTCGGCGTCTACCACTGCCAGTCGAACGTCGGTCTCCGTTCGAAACTCGCCGGCGTAACCGGTCCCGGTCAGGACCGGGATCGCACCCATCCACGTCGGAGCCGTCTGGCGCGTGAACGGTTCGATCCGGCCCGCTTCGACGACCAAGCCCTGAACCACCCCGGTCAGCAGCATCAGGAAACTCGTACCACCGACGTCACCGGCCTCGACCAGGACAGTATTGGCCGGTACCTCGCGGATCTGCGCGACCTCCTGCCAGAGCGCGAGCTGCTGGTCGTCCAGGTCGTCGAACAGGTCGATCGTGCGCAGCTCCTCGAGCGTCGGACGCTCCGGCTCGTTCATCCGCTCGCCAGGTATTCGTGGATCAGCGAGACGGCCATCGATCCCTCGCCGACGGCGCTCGCCACACGCTTGATCGAGCGCGTCCGCACGTCGCCGGCGACGAACACGCCGGGAACGCTTGTCTCCAACACGTATGGATCGCGTGGTAGCGGCCACCCTTGGTCTCGCACGTCGGGGCCGGCCAGAATGAACCCGCGCTCGTCGCGCGCCACCACACCCTCGAGCCAGTCGGTGCGCGGCACGGCACCGATGAACACGAAGCACGCATCAGCGTCCTCGACGGTCTCGGTCCCGTCGGCCGCGCGGATCCGCAGCGAGCGCAGATGGCCGTCCTCGCCGTTGGCCGCGACCGCTTGCGCGCCCGTCCGCACCTCGACGTTCGGAAGCGCGCCGATCTGCTCGATCAAGTAATGCGACATCGAGTTGGTGAGCGAGTCGGCGCGTACGAGCATCGTCACCCGTCCCGCATAGCCACTGAAGTAGACGGCGGCCTGGCCGGCGGAGTTCGCGCCGCCGATGACCACCACGTGCTGATCCGCGCATGCCCGCGCCTCGATCAGAGCGGCGCCATAGTAGACCCCGGCGCCGGTCAGCTCAGCGAAGCCGGGAGCGTTCAACTGGCGATAGGAGACGCCCGACGCGACGAGCACTGTGTTGGCGCTGAGGACGCCGCCACCGGTCAGATGGACCAGTCGTCCGGATCCTTCGGCCTCGAGCGCAACCGCCTCCTGCACGGTGAGAAGCTCCGCGCCAAGGCGGCGGGCCTGGTCCGTGGCTCGCCGAGCGAGATCCGATCCGCTCAGCCCGACCGGAAAGCCCAGGTAGTTCTCGATCCGGCTCGATTGCCCCGCCTGTCCCCCGGGTGCCTCCCGCTCCACCATCACCGTCCGAAGCCCCTCGGACGCTCCGTACACGGCGGCCGCCAGTCCCGCGGGACCCCCGCCCACGATCACCAAGTCGTAGTGATCGCCGATCGGTTGTGCCGAGATCCCAAGTCGCTCGGCTAATTCGAGCGTCGTCGGGCGCTCGAGGATCGACCCGTCTTCGAGCAGCGCGACGGGCAGCCGTTCCGCGTCGACGCCGATGACCCCGAGCAGTTCGCGCGCCTCCCCGTCGCGCTCGACATCAAGCCAGCGCGCCGGGACGCGATTGCGAGCCAGGAAGTCGCGCAGGTCATGTGACTGCTTGGAGTACCTGTGCCCGATCACGCGGACACCGCCCGACTCGAGCGCGGCGCCGGCTTCCCAGGTCGTGAGCAGGTCCTCGACGACAGGGAACAACTGTTCCTCCGGCGGGTCCCAGGGCTTCAGCAGGTAGTAATCGAGCGCCACCTCGTTGATCGCTTGAATCGCGGCCTGAGTGTCGGCGTACGCCGTCAGCAGAACGCGCTTGGCCTCCGGCACCAGCTCCCGCGCCTGTACGAGGTAGTCGGTTCCCGACAGGCCAGGCATCCGCTGGTCGGCGACCAACAGCGCGACCTGCTCACCCCGGGCGCGAACCTGCTTGAGGAGATCGAGCCCCTCAGCACCAGAACCGGCACGCATCACCCGGTAGCGCTCACCAAAGCCACGCCTCAGGTCACGCGACACCGCCGCCAGCACCGCCGGTTCATCGTCAACCGCAACGATCGCCGGACGGCGCCGACGGTCAGTCCCATCCCGCTGATCAAGGTCAACTGTCGCCACGTTCATCGCCAGGTTCGATGCTAGGCGATCGAAGCGAGCGCGGACTCAAGAGTGGGTCAGCTGGGCTGATCGGGTGGGTCGCCGCGGTGGGTGATCAGCACGGAGCGTCGCGAATGCATAGCGACTGCCTTGGCAACGCTTCCGATCAGCACGCCCGCGATCCCGCTGCGCCCGTGCGAGCCGAGCACGATCAGGCTCGCGTCGCGCTCATCGGCGAACTTCACGATCCCCTTCCAGGCTGGCGCCGCCTCCTTCGCCTCCCCGTGCGCGTTGACCCCCAGCGTCTGTGCGATCGATGCTCCGTCGGCGGCCGTGCGCTCGGCCGCTTGTCTGACGGCGGTGACGTCCGCCGCGTCGAAGTGGTCTCCGCCGGCCGGCACGAAGCCGACGTCGAACGGCTGCCAGACGGTCAGGACAATCGCGTCCCGTCCGGGGGCCAGCTGCTGTGCGGCTTCGTCGATCGCGAGCTTCGCGAGGTCAGAGCCGTCGTAAGCGAACAGGACCGGGCCGGGCGGGGGATTGTCGGGTTCTGTCGTCATGGTCGTGCGGGCTCCTCAGCGAGCGCGCGATGGCGTGAGCCGCCGCGGACGGCGGCCAACAGCGGTGGCGAGTACCACGCCGGGCCGTCGCCGTCCATGAAGCGGCCGAGATTTGGCGTGCGCGCACGGGCACCGCCGAGCGCGTACAGACCCACCGCGGCCAGGGCGCCGCTGATCGCGATCGCGAGGCCGATCCAGAGGACGATGCTGGTCCCGGTGTTGAGGTTTCCGCCAACCGTGGCGGCCATGTGCGCGAACACAGGAGCGACCATGAATGCCGCGACCGCGCGCAGCAGTTCGACGATCGCGAACACCCGCTGTAGGTTGGCCGCGGGCAGGGAGAAGCCGGCGACGAACAGCGCCGGGGCGACCGCCGCGCCGAGGCCGACCCCGGTCAGGCCCGACCCGATCAGGGTGAGCGTCTGCGAGGGCGGCACCTGGATCCGGAAGACGGCGATTCCGGCGGCGAGGAACGCCATCCCCACCAATGGGAGATAGTGCAGCTCGCGTCTGCTGATGACGATTCCGAGCGCCGCAGCGGTCAAAAGCGCGCCGGCCAACTCGGGCAGGAACAGGAGCCCAAGGTGCAGCGGCGAGTAGAACGGCGCAAGCACACCCGCCGTCAGATCGGTCGCCGTTACCGAGGCGGCAGCCGCCGCCAAGGCGACGACGATCCCCGCGACCGGCACCGTGCTGGTTAGCATCATGCGGATCGTCAAAAGCGGGTGCTTGGCGCGGTACTGGTTGACCACCAGCGCGACGATCAGCCCCAGCCCAATCGCCAGCGGCACGATCGTCTGGATGTCAAGGAAGCTGTGCGTGAGCAGCTCCGACGCTCCGTAGAACGCCAACACGCAGCCCGAGGTCGCGAGGGCCAGCGCGGTGACGTCCCTCGGTGCGTCCCGGTCCGCAGGTGGAGAATCCTCGAACGTCAACAGCGACAGGATCAGCGCCGCCAGCGAGATCGCGGCGATGATCCAGAACAGCGGCCGCCACGCGTTCGCGCTGGCCTGGATGCCGCCAATCGTCGGGCCGAGCGCCACGGCCCCGAAGATGCAGACGTTCATGATCACCGCGGTCGACCGGATCTTCGGGAGACCGAAGCCGATCGCCAACGGCGGGACCGCCGCGATCAGCAGCAGGCTTGTGCAGAGGCCTTGCAGGATGTGGCCGCCGATGAACATCACCGGACCCTGCGCCGCTGCGGACACCACCGACCCGATCACGAGCAACACTGCATACAGAACCATCATCCGTCGCTGCGGAAACAGCTGGGCGAACTGCACCGCGAGCACGGTCCCGACCGCGTAGCCCGCGTTCCCCAGGCCGAAGCCCAGGCTCATCGTCTGCGGGCTCATGTGGAGCTGCTGGCCGATGATCGGAGTGAGGGGCTGGAGCGCGGCCGAGAGACCCAGGTACGGCACCAGGGCGAAGATCACCATCGCCGCAGACGCCGGGTAACGGCCGGCCAGTGGGCCTTGTCGCATCAAAGACCCCCGTGCGTGCCGGACAGCCGGTGACGGTGCAGAAGCAGGTCGGCGGCGCGGCGCGAAGCGAACGCTTCGCCGACCGCTGCGAGATGACCGCGGCCAAGTCCGCGGCCTCCCATTTCGGCCCTGACGACGGCCGCGGCGTGGGCCAGCGGACGACTGGCGGATGACGGAGGAGTGATGGAAGCTGGTTTCATTTATCCCGGGGGTTTCGGATCGGAGCTGAGACGGGGATTGCCGCCAGGTATACGGAGGAACCCTCCGGTAACAATAGCGGAGCGAGCCTCCGTTTGACTTGCAGATCTGTGAATGGCGCAGAGCGTCCGCCGGGCTGCTCGCTCGTGGCGAGCGACTCGCCCACGCTTCCTCGCTCTCAGACCTCCGGACGTCCCTCCGGCTTCGCTCCCACCTCGCGGACTAAGGCTGCAAAACCGGTGATCCTTTAGAGCGCAAGACCGGAGGCCGGGCTGGCGGAGGGGAGCTCCCCCGCTACGGGCGCCCGTTGTCCGTCGAGCGGTTTGATCATGGTGGGCGCCACTGATGCCACGTTATTCGCGGGGCGAGGTTTCGTCAGCTTCTGTGAGCCTGACTGTGCACACCGAGCGGTGTTCGTCAACGTACACGGGAGACGCAGAATTACCGAGAGTCAACGTACACGGCAAAAGCAGGATTACCGCACTTTAGTTAGGCATGGTCAAGACCGTGCCCGGTCTTGTGTATGACTAACGCGCGCCCGCAAAGAAAAACCCCGTTGTCACCGTCGCCATGCTACGGTCGCTCACCGCGCAAGGACTAACTGCGGCAGGGATGTCGCCGAGGGCTTCCATCAGGTAAGCGCTGGGCGCGCGCAGCGCACTCATCATCGAGAGGTGGCCAAATGGCAAGTGTGGCCTTCAACAACCCCGTGCGGCACGGCGCGCGGCCGGACGCCCACCGATGCTCGAGCAACACCGCGCATAGCGCGCCGCCGTCGCACACTCTAGTGGCCCCGCATCATCTGTCCTCGTCGACGCTTCGAGAGACGGCGCCTTTGAGGGGCTTGGGATCGCTGAGGAAGGAGTAAGAAATGCAGGATTACACGGAACTAAGCAAAGAGTTGAAGAAGACCTGGGCGGCCCTACCGCCAGATGAACGTGCCCGACTGGATCCGATCCTTCGTACCAGTCACGCCGATCTGCTGCGCATCCGAGATCATGGTGTCGTGCAGTCGCAGCCGGTACGAGAGCTGTCACTGGTGCACAGCCTTCTCCAAGACGACCCCGATGGCCTGCTCAGCGACTCAGTCACCCCCGAGGCCGTCGGTACCTACGTTGGACCGGACGGCCAGGTCTACTTCGGCAATGTCGACTTCGATTCCACCGACGCCGGTTGGGCCTACGTGGTGCTCGCTTGGGGTTGGACGGACGGCAAGACACCGCCATTCAGTAACAAGCCGGCAGCGATCCAGATCCCGAACACGGCGACGATTGCTCTGCTCGGCGATTGGGGAGGCAATAACGCAGCTGCACAAGCGATCGCGAGCCATGTAGACGCGAATGACTTCATCGTGCATTTAGGGGACGTGTACTACGCCGGTACGAACGAAAGTGGCGTTGTCGAGCGTGACTACGAAGAGAGCAACTTCTTAGCGGCCTGGCCGGGCGGTAATGACAAGTCGTTCGCGCTCAATTCCAACCACGATATGTACGCCCACGGGACTGGGTACTTCAACACAGCTCTCGCTTCAGCCACGTTTCAGAGCCAGGAAGGGTGTAGCTACTTCGCCTTGTACAACGACTCCGTGCGCATCGTAGGCTTGGACACTGCCTACTTCGACAAGGACGTGTCGTCGACGGGATACATGATCGGAGATCTCGGACCGACCGGCCCGGGAACCCAGGCCCAGTTCCTACACGACCAAGCGCAGGCCGCAGCCGCTGCGACACAAACGCTGATCCTCCTCACCCATCACAATGGGCTCCTATACGACGGATCGGTCGCGACGACGCTCTGGGATCAGGTGGTGGCCCAGCTGGCCCCGCTCTCGGGTGAGAGGATTCTCTGGTATTGGGGGCACGAGCACATGGGCGTCGTCTACACGGACCGCACCGCGAGCGGCATCACGATTGCGCCGAGGTGCTGCGGGCACAGCTGTATACCGTGGGGCGTGGCGACGAACTTGAACGCCTCGGGGGTCGCATGGTACGAGAAGACCGTGCTTGGTCCTGGAGCGGACTACTTCGTGGCCAACGGCTACGCGACACTCGCAATCGGCGGCCCGTCGATCACGGAGACCTTCTACCGTCAAGACGGCAACGTGAGCTGGCGCAAGTGATGCTCGATTCCTGACGCCCTGTCGGAGCGCCGCAGCCCAGCGGCAGTTGCTCACGCTCGGGAGGAGCAGCCCGGCGGCTGCTCGGAGATGCGCAGGCCGTCAATGAAGACGACCCGCGCCCGACATGCTCGCCGGCGGCACCGCCCTCCGGAGGATCCGGAAGGCGGTTCGAACTCGTTGAATAAGGTGGAGACGGCGGGAATTGAACCCGCGTCCGCAGTCGCGCAAGAGGTAGCGTCTACGAGCGTAGCCGGCGCTCTAATCTCGTCTCCCACTCGCCACGCCGGCGGGGTTGTGGGAGACCAGCTCCGAAAGTTGTCCTCGAGGTCGGCCGGAGCGGGCCTAGTCGAGCGAGCCTGCTGCTTGATCCCGGCTGCTCCGCCGCAGGCGAGCTAGAGGCCAGGAGCGCTCACGGCTTAGTAACTAAGCGGCGAGCGCGAACTCATGAGAGTCCGCACTTATTGTTTTCCCGGGTGTTTTACGAGGCCGCCCGGGACCTCGACTCGCAACCACCCCCACGAACCGACCACGTCGAAGCCTGTCGTCCCCGGGGGTTATGTATCTACATCCAGTATAGGGCGGCCGAGATGACCCGCCAAGGCGGCGTCCCCCGCCGACCACCGACGAAGCCGCGCAGAATAAGGACTCGCTAAGAGTGGCGTGGGGACGGAACGGCGCCTGCGAGAATTAGATGCGCATGGAACCGAATACGCCTACGCTGCCCGAGTCGGTGCCGCCGATGTACGAGCCCGTGGGCTACGGCACGCCTGGCGATGACGCGCGCTTCGTGACGACCGACCACGACGAGCGCTACGGAGGGTGGCATCAGCCGCCCCAGGATCCGCCTCCCAAACAGGGCTTCATCAAGCGCAGGCTGGCGCCCATCGGCGCGGCGATCATCGCCTTCCTCGCGAAGATCAAGACGATCATCTTCCTGCTGCCCAAGGCGAAGCTCCTGGTCACGGCGGGGACGATGCTCGTCTCGATCGTCGCCTACACGACGATCTGGGGCGTCTGGTTCGCGGGCGGCTTCGTCGTCCTGCTGCTGGTCCACGAGATGGGTCACGTGATCGCGCTGCGCCGCGAGGGCATCAAGGCCAGCCCGCCGATGTTCATCCCGTTCTTGGGCGCTGTGATCAGCGCCAGGTCGCTGGGCGACAACGCGGCCGCCGAGGCGCGCGTCGGACTCGCCGGGCCAATTCTCGGAACGATCGGGGCGGCGGCGTGTCTGGTCGTCTGGCGCGTGACCGGCCACGACTACTGGCGCGCACTCGCGTTCACCGGCTTCTTCCTCAACCTGTTCAACCTGCTGCCCGTGGTCCCGCTCGACGGCGGACGCGCGATGGCGGCGATGGCTCCGTGGATGTGGGGGCTCGGCTTCCTCGGGATGGTCGCGCTGGCGATCTTGTTCCCGAACCCGATCATCCTGATCATCGCGGTGCTGGCCGGCTACGAGACCTACAGGCGCTGGCAGCAGCGACGCTCGGGCAGCCTCGAGCAGCTGATCTACTACAAGGTGCGGCCGCGGGACCGTTGGCTGGTCGCGGCGGTCTACCTGGGCCTCGTGGCCCTGCTGGTGATCGGCATGGACGCAACGCACCTGCCGCGCACGCTCGGCTGAGCGAACCTCACGGACCTGTCGGGCTCCTCGTGGAAAACCCGGGGCGACCTTCGCGAATCTTCCACGCGATGCGGGCCCAGCGGGACGCGCGTGGAAAAATCCGGCGCGACGTGTGCGGGTTTTCCACGAAATGCACGCCCAGCGGGACGTACGTGGAAAATCCGGAGCGACCGCGCGAGTTTTCCACGAGATGCACGCTCCGAGGGACGTCCGTGGAAAATCCGGCCGAGCCCCGCGGATTTTCCACGGAACGCACGTCGAGGCCGACGCTCGTGACGCTCGTGACAGCGCAGGGGGGAGCCACCCCCGCCTTGTCACGAAAGGGGCTCAGGCGCCGGAGCCCCGGTCGGAGCCACCCGAAAGGGGCTCACGCGACGGGGGCCCCGGTCGGAGCCAGACCCCGCTAGTAGCGCGGGTCGCGCTCGTCGTTGGCGGCGGGGGCGCCGGCCCGCGCGTGCGAGCGCGACCAGTAGAACGTGTAGGCCACCGAGATCACGAGGCCGAGAATCCCGATCAGGAACAGCACGGTCCCGGCGGTCTGAAGGTCGATCCAGCTCAGCTGCGCGGTCACGGCCCACTTCAGGATCGCGCCGACGGCGATCAGAACTATCGAGGTGCCGATGGTCATCTTTGGTGAGTGCTACCCATTTCGCGCCTCTGACGGACTGTACCGCCCGCCACGGTCGCCTCCGCCGGCCTGGTGCAGGGACGAGCGGCGCCGGCGGGGCCCGGGCGACGGCGCCTCAGCGCCCGACCTCACGGAGCTCGCGCTGCACGTCCCGGGCCATGTCGCGGTTGCGGATCGACTCGCGCTTGTCGTACAGGTCCTTGCCCTTGGCGAGCGCGAGCTCGACCTTGGCCCTTGACTGCGGGCCCGAGAAGTAGATCCGGGTCGGGACCAGGGTCAGGCCCCGCTCCTGGGTGCGAACCTCGAGCCGCTCGATCTCCTGGCGGTGCAGCAGGAGCTTGCGCGGCCGTTCGGGATCGTGATTGTCGTGCGCGGCCGGCCCGTAGGGCGCGATGTAGAGACCGATCAGCCACACCTCGCCGTCGCGGATCGTCGCGTAGGAGTCCTTGAGCTGGGCGTTGCCCTCGCGCAGGGACTTGACCTCGGTGCCGGTGAGCACGATGCCGCACTCGATCCGTTCGAGCAGGTTGTAGCGATATGACGCCTGACGATTTGAGGCGACATCACCCGATGCGGTTTTGCGTTTGCGTCCCTTGGCCATCTGCTGCGCTCCTACGAACCCTAATCCTCGCCCTCGACCGCGTCGGCGGGCACCAGGTCCACCCTACCCCGCGGGGCGTCGACGCGATCGACGCGGACCTGGACCGAGTCGCCGAGCCGGATCGCGCCTCCGTGCCGCGTGCCGACCAGCATCGTCGCCTGTTCGTTGAGCTCCCACCAGTCGCCGCCGAGCCGGCGGACCGGCAGCATGCCCTCGAATTGGAGCCGCTCGCCGAAGGCGATGAACGCCCCGGCGCCGATCAGGCCGACGACCTCGCCGTCGAACGGCACCTCGCGGTCACCGCCTTCCGCCAGCGCGCGCTCGAGCAAGAAGCAGCTCGCGACGTCGTCGGCCGAGCGCTCGATCGCCATCGCCGCGCGCTCGCGCGCCGACGTCCAGGGGCCGGCCGAGGCGACCCAGGAGGCGTCGGGAGCGGGCTCGCCGGCGACCGCCGACAGCAGCCCGCGGTGGCAGATCAGGTCCGGGTAGCGCCGGATCGGAGACGTGAAATGGCAGTAGCGGGGCGACCCGAGGCCGGCGTGACCGAGGTTGCGGTGGTCATAGTAGGCCTGCTTGAGCGACCGGAGCACGAGACTCGTGAGCGCACGGCCTCCGTGACCCGTGCGCGCGACCCAGTCGGCGACCATCGCCGACGCCTCGCCGGCAACGTCGGCAGCCTGCTGGGGCGTCATGTGGCCACGCGGCACCGGCGGCGTCGGCACGCCGAGCGACTGGAGCTGATCGATCAGGCGATCGACCGCGGTCGCCTCCGGCCGCTCGTGGACCCGGTACAGGGTCGGGATCTTTCGCTGCTCGAGGAATCCGGCTACCTGCTCGTTGGCGGCGATCATCAGCTGCTCGATCAGACGGTGCGATTCGGTCTGCGCCACCAGCTCGGCGCCGGCGACGTTCCCCTTGCGGTCAAACGAGAAGTCGGGCTCGGGCGAGTCGACCACCACGGCGGCGTGAGCGTCGCGTCGCGTGCGCAGGGCCGCGGCCGCACTCCGAGCCGCGGCGAGCGGCTCGGCCCATGGATCGTGCGCCCGCTGCGAACCGGCGAAGATCCGGTCGACCCGGTCATAGTCGAGCCTGGCGACCGAGCGGATCAGCGAGCGGTACATCGAGGGGGAGTGCACCCGGCCCTCGGGGGTCACGGTCATCTCGACAGTCACCGCGAGCCGGTCCTCTCCCTCGACGAGCGAGCAGACGCCGTTGGAGAGGCTGCGCGGAAGCATCGGCTCGACCGCGCCAGGGACGTAGACGCTGGTCGCCCGACGGTAGGCCTCGCGATCGATCGACGAGCGCGGGGCGACGTACGCGGACACGTCGGCGATATGAACGAAGACCCTCCAGGAGCCGCCGTCCAGCCCCTCCGCGGAGATCGCGTCATCGTAGTCGCGCGCGCTCGCAGGATCGATCGTGAACGTCGGCAGCTCGCGCAGATCGCGCCGCCCGTCGGGCGCCGGGGCCGCCTCCGCGGCCGCACGTGCGTCGCGCTCGACCGCCGGGTCGAATGAGCGCTGCAACCCGCGATCGAGCATCAGCGCGTCGATCACATCGCGAGCGACCTCGGGCCGCCCGAGGCGGCGCGTGATCGCCGAGCGATTGGAGGGCCGCCGGCCCGAGTCCGAGCGACCTTGGACGATCACGAGATCGCCGACGTCCGCCTTGCGATCGCGGCTGACGACGATCTGCGGACCCGGCTCGAAGAACGGCTCGGCGACGAGGAACTTGCCCTTTCGCCGTAGAACTGCGACGCGCGCCGCCGGGCGCGCGTCGTGGACGGCGGGACTCACTGCTGCCCGGCGGCGACCGTCCGCTCGGCGACCCGCAGGGCGGTGTCGACCTTCGAGCGCAAGCTCGTGTTCGCGTAGACGTTGGGCGTGATCCCGGCGCCGCGCCGCACGCCGCCGCCACCGAGGTTGTGGCCGTTGGGCGTGAAGTACTCGCCGACGGTGAAGTCGAGCGCTCCGCCGTTGGGTAGCGGCTCGATCTCCTGGAAGACGCCCTTGCCGTAGGTGTGTGTCCCGACCACCTTCGCGCGACCGCGATCCTGGAGCGCGCCGGTGACGATCTCGGCCGCCGAGGCGGTGCCATGATCGACCAGGACCACCATCGGGATCTTCGGCGCGATCGCGTCGTTTTTAGCCAGATAGACCTGTCGCGGCTCGGCTCGGCCCTTGGTGGAGACGATCGTTCCGTCGGGGAC
The DNA here is from genome assembly GCA_035603155.1 of Solirubrobacteraceae bacterium. GTDB lineage: Bacteria > Actinomycetota > Thermoleophilia > Solirubrobacterales > Solirubrobacteraceae > Palsa-465. The sequence continues at coordinate 22,734 of DATNKY010000260.1, read as the reverse complement.
GAAGATGCTCGCCACATTGACGGCCTCCTCGAGCAGTCCGCCGCCGTTCTCGCGCAGGTCCAGGATCAGCGCCTGCGCGCCCTGATGCAGGACCTTCTGGACCTGGGCGCGTACCTCGGCGCCCGAGCCTTCCGTGAAGCTCGTCAGCTGTACGTAGCCGATCTTCTTGCCGTGAAAATTGAGCACCTTGCTGCTCGCGACCGGCACCGTTATGTCCTCGCGGACGATCGTGACCTCGTGCGAGCGCTTGCCCGATCGGACGGTCAGCGTCACTTTCGTTCCGGCCTTGCCCTTGATCAGCGAAGCCGAGAAGTTGGCCGAACGGCCCGCGAGCGACGTCGAACCGACGTGTGTGATCACGTCGCCCGCCCGCAGTCCTGCCTCGGCCGCCGGCGAGCCCGGGAACACGTCGACGACGCGCAGGCCCTGCTGCTCGGTGTCGACGTCGATCCCGATCCCGCTCAGGTGCGGGTTGGACTCGTTCTGGAACGAGTGGTAGTCGGCCGGGTCGAAGTAGTGCGAGTACGGGTCGTGGAGGCTCGCCACCGCCGCCGCGAGACCCTTGTTGACCAGGTCGCTGCGGGCGACCGGACGGTAGTAGTCGCGCTGGATCAGGCCGAGCACGTCATCGACGATTCGATCCTGACTGCTGGAATCGACGAACGCGCTGCGCAGCGGCGCGGGAAGCCAGCTCGGATGGCCCCCAAACCACAGGCCGACGACGAGCGCGATCACCGCAACGGCGGCCAGTACTCCGCGGCGCGAACCGCGTGGTTTTGAGGCGAACATCCTGTCCTGAGGGTAGCCGCCCGGGTGAGGGTCTACGCCACAGGTGCCGTCTGCTCAGACCCGCAAAAAGCGCCGCAACGAGATCCCGGAGCCGAGCGCAGAGACCACCACGCCGGCACCCATCAGGATGATCACGAGCGCCGTGTACGAGATCGTCTTCGGGGCGGCGATCAGCGTCCAGTTGTCGGCGAGCGGGTCGAGCAGCACGACCTTTGCAAGGCCCAGCACGGCGATCGCAAGCAGCGCTCCGAAGGCGCCGACGACGATGCCCTCGATCACGAACGGCCAGCGGATGAACCAGTCAGTGGCACCGACCAGCTTCATCACCTCGACCTCGCGACGGCGCGCGTACAGCGACAGACGGATCGTGTTCCCGATCAGCAAGATCGAGGCGATCGTCAGCAGCACCGTCAGCGCGGCGGCCGTGATCGTGACGAGGTTGGTCACCTCGAGGATCTTCTTGGTGTCGTTCTTCTTGTTCGAGACGGTCTGGATCGACGGGTCGATCGTCCCCGCCTGGCCATTGGCGCCGGGGGGCGTGAGCGCGTTGTGGACTGCAAGGACGTCGGCGGGCCGGTCTGGAATCACGTGGAAGGTGTCCGGCAGCGGGTTCGCGCCGAGCAGTTTGTAGGCGGCGGGATCGAGCTTTGATTGCTGCGCGAACGCCTGCTCTTTGGATACGAACTGGATGTTGCGCACATGCGGGATCGCGAGCAGCTCCTTGCGTACCCTGACCTCGTCGGCGGCGGTGGCGTTGCTCTTCATGTAGACGTCGACCAGCACGCGGCTGCGGACGCTGTTTGCGGCGCCATTGGTCGCCTGCACGATCGGGATGAAGACGCCGAGGACGAGCATCGTCACGAGCACTGTCGCGAGCGCGGCGAACGTCGGCGCCGCATTGCGGCGCATCGCGCGGAACGCCTCGCGAAGGAAGAAGCCGATCCGCATCGCCTACAGGCCCGGGGGCCGCGTCGAGGGACCGCGCATTCGGTGCGCGAACTCCCGCGTGCTCTCGTCCCGCGTGTAGGAGCCACCGGCCTCGTCGCGGACGATTCGCCCGTGGTCGAGCTCGAGCACGCGGCGGCGCATCTTGTCGACCATCGCCTGGTCGTGGGTCGCCACCAGCACGGTCGTGCCGGTCCGGTTGATCCGGTACAGCAGCCGCATGATGTCGATGCTGGTCTCGGGATCGAGGTTGCCCGTCGGCTCGTCGGCCAGCAGCAGCGGCGGGTGGTTGACGAATGCGCGCGCGATCGAGACCCGCTGCTGCTCTCCGCCCGAGAGCTGGTCGGGGAAGTTGTGCAGCTTCGTCGAGAGCCCGGTCAGCCTGAGGATGTCCGGCACCTTGGCGCGGATCTCGCGGCGCGAGCCGCCCGTGACCTGCAGCGCGTAGGCGACGTTCGCGTACACGTTGCGGTTCGCCAGCAACTTGAAGTCCTGGAACACGACCCCGACATTGCGGCGGTAGTACGGGACCCGCCTGCGCGTGATCTCGGCCAGGTCATGGCCCGCGACGCGGATCCGGCCGCCCGTCGGCTCGAGCTCCTTGATCAGCAGCCGCATCAGGGTCGACTTGCCCGACCCGGTCGCGCCGACCAGGAACACGAACTCGCCGCGATCCGCCGAGAAGGTCGCGTGGTCGAGTCCGACGTCGCCCGCGTACAACTTCGAGACGTCACGAAATTCGACCACGCGGCGGCGAGTGACCCGCTCGGGGGATGGCTCGCCGGGATGCGCGATCGGGGCGTCGGCGCCACGGCGCCTCTTGCCGGTGAGGGTTTTGGATGAAGTAGCCATTTGAGTGCGCGCCAATCTAGCGGCAGGTCGCTCCCGAGTGGGTCTCTCAGAGGCCCTTGCAACGGGATTTGCAGGAATTCCGGACCCGACGTCGTGTTCCCGCCCCCCGGTCCGCCCACAACGGCACTGGCTGCCTGTCCGCCCGCTACCGTTGTCTGGCACAGATGCCGTCGATCGCCCTTTCCCACCTCTCCAACGGCTTACCGCTGTACCGGATCGCGGTCGATGGCACGCGCGCGCTGACGATCCTGGTCGCGTTCGACGCCGGTGCCCGCACCGAGCGCGCCGATGAGAACGGCATGGCGCATTTCCTCGAGCACCTCGTGTTCAAAGGTGGCGAGAAGTACCCGACCTACCGTGACGTCAACGAGGCCGCGGAGGGGATCGGCGCGGTGCTGAACGCCTACACGAGCCACGATCTGGTCGCGTTTCACATCACCGCGCGTTCGCAGCGGGCGCTGGAGGCCGCCGATCTGTTGACGGACTTCGTCGCCCGGGCCCGGATCGACGGCGATGAGATGAATCGCGAGCGCGGAGTCGTCGTTCAGGAGATCGCGCGATCCGATGACCAGCCGTCGGTGATGGCCGAACACCTGATCGACGAGGCCGTGTTCGGCGATCACCCGCTTGGGCGCCCCGTGCTCGGGCCGGCCGAGCACATCCGCGACACGTTCACGCGTGACGGGATCGTCGCCTTTCGCTCACGGCGCTGGTCACCGGCGCGAGGGGCCGCGTTCGCGGTCGGCAATCTCGAGGCCGTCGGCGAGGACGGCGAGCTCGACGAGCTGTTCGGACGCTTCGAGCCGCGCCCCGATCCCGAGTCATATGACCCCGCCCCGGCGCTCGTGCCACGCGTCCTGGTCCGCGAGCGCGACTCCAACCAGTCACATCTGCGGTTCTCCTATCGGCCGTCGATCGACGTCAGCGATCCGCGCGCGCGGGCCGCGCTGGCGATCTACTCGACCCTGCTCGGGGGCTCGATGGGATCACGCCTGTTCGACGAGATCCGCGAGCAGCGCGGGCTCGCGTATTCCGTCAGTGCCTTCCCCCATGCCTATTCGGACGTCGGCGTGCTGCAGCTGTCGGCCGGACTCGAGTCCGCGAAAACGGTCGAGGCCTACCGGCGGATGCGGGACATCGTCACCGAGCTGCGCGAGCAGGGCCCCAACGAGGGCGAGGTCGAGCGCGCTCGCGCGTTCGCCGCCGGGGCGCGCGCGATCGCGTTCGAGAACAGTGGCGCGGTCGCCCGTTACGCGGCCCAGCAGACGATCGTCTACGGCGAGGACGTCGACCCCGACGGGACGATCGAGCTCCTTGACCGGGTCACGTTCGACGAGGTCAGGGAGGTCGCGGCCGGGATACCCGACGAGCTCGCAGTCGCATGCGTCGGTCCGCACACCGTCGAGGAGCTGGAGAGCGCCTGAGACATTGGCTCGCCGTCGGCCTCGTCTGCGCGCTCGGGGTCGCTGCGATCACGCTCGCCGGGTTTGGGTCGTTCACGCACACGAGCGACAACGATGCGCAGGTCGACGCCGGGCTGCCGGTCCCCACACACCCGGCGCCTCTGACGCCGCGCCCGCGCACCGGCCCGTCTGCGGTGCAGATCGCGCTCACCCACGTCCCGAAGAGCACGACCACCGACGAGCGGAGCCTCGACGCGGCGATGGACCGCTGGATGAAGGCTGCGGGCCCGGCGAGTGGAGCGCTGGTGTACGACATGGACTCGAAGGCGCCGCTGTACGCGGACCGTCCGACGGTCAGACGGCCGCCCGCGTCGGTGGAGAAGATCTTCACCACCGTCTCCTTGATGCGGATCCTCGGTCCCAGCGCGCGTCTGCACACTGCGGTCCTGGGGTCCGGGGACCTGCGCCACGGCGTCTGGCACGGGAACCTCTACCTGCACGGCGGCGGCGACCCGACGTTCGGCGACGCCGGCTTTGACCGCACCTGGTACGGCGGGGCCGGGTCGACCGCGAGCGAGCTCGTCGCTCAGCTGAGGCGGATGAGGATCAGGCGCGTCACCGGCTGGGTGTACGGCGACGAGTCGCTGTTCGACGACAGGCGTGGCGGGCTGATCACCAACTACGCGCCCGATACGCCCGACTTCGGCGGCTGGCTGAGCGCGCTCACCTACGATCACGGCTCGGCGCTCAAGCACCTCGGGCCGGCCCAATTCGCCACCCGCGAGTTCACGATCACGATGCGCGGCGCGGGCATCACCGCGCGCGCCTCGAAGCATACGGCCACCACCCCTCAGGACGCGAAGCTGCTGGCGGAGGTCAATTCGCCGCCACTGTCGGTCATGACGAGGCTGATGGACGTGCCCTCCGACGACCTGTTCGCCGAGATGTTCACCAAGCAGCTCGGCGTCCTGTTCGGGACCGGCGGGACGATCTCGTCCGGCGCCCGGGTGATCCAGGGGACGATCGCCTCGTCCTACGGCGTTCACCCCACGATCCTCGACGGATCCGGGCTGTCGCGCGACGATCGCACGTCTCCTCTCGAAATCGTCGATCTGCTGCGCGAGCTGTGGCACACCCCGATCGGCAACGAGCTGTCGGCGTCGCTGCCGATCGTCGGCAAGCAGGGCACGGTCCAGACGATCGGGCTCAAGACGGCTGCCGTCGGCCGCTGCATCGCCAAGACGGGCACGCTCGACGACGTCACCAACCTGGCCGGATACTGCCACGCCAAGGATGGTCACACGCTCGCGTTCGGGCTGTTCGTCGACGGGCCTCCGAACTGGACCGCGCTGACGCTCGAGAGTGACATGGTCGGCGCGATCGCGCGTTATTGACCGCCTACGGGCTCTTAACAACCCGCGATTGACGCGGGTCGCCTCCAGCGGCCACAATCGAGACGTGCAGGCCACCTCCGATCTCAACCTGCGCGAGCTGCAACGCTACCTGAGCCGGACCAGCGGTCGCTGGCCACTGGAGGCGGCGCTGCTCGGCGGAGCGCGCGTCGACGACGCCCGCGGGGCGATGCCCCAGCGCGAGCGCGGCCCCGAATACGTCCTGGTCCTCGTCTCGCACGCATTCGGCGGGATGCCGTGGCTCGACCGCGTCTACCAGGCGACCTCGCTCTGGGACGCGCTCGAGATGGGCGCCGCGGCCGACGTCCACTGCTACACGCCGGAGGAGTTCGAGCGCAAGCGCACCACGATGCCGGCCGTCCGCGCGGTCGCCGATCGCGGGATGCTGCTCTACGAGGACCAGGTCCTCAGCTGATCGAGACCATCCGCTCGATCGGCACCCGCGCACGTTCGGCGATCTGCGCCGGCACCTTGACCTCGTGAACCCCGCCGGCGAGCGAGTCGCGCAGCTTCGGGAGCGTGATCATCTTCATGAACCGGCAGTGCGCGGCCTCATTGGCGGCGACGAACTCGACCGACGGCGCGAGCTGGCGCAGTCCGTGCAGCATGCCTGTCTCGGTCGCGACGATCGCGGTCCCGTGCGCATCGGCCGAGCCGCGCTCGCGCGCGTAGGAGACCATTCCGCTCGTCGAGAGCATCCGAACGCCGTCGGCCTCCACGTCACCGGCAGCCACGTACTCCATCACGCTGGTCGAGCAGCCGCACTCGGGATGGATCAGGAAATCGGCCCCGGGGTGCGAGGCTCGCACGGCCGTGATGTCATCGGGCTTGATTCCCGCATGGACGTGGCATTCGCCGTCCCACACGTGAATCGAGCGCCCGAGCGTCTTCTCGACGTAGGCGCCGAGGAACATGTCGGGGCCGAACAGGATCTCGACGTCGTCGCCGTGCTCGCGGAAGATGTGTTCGACGACCGCGACAGCGTTCGCCGACGTGCAGCAGTAGTCGGTCTCGGCCTTGACCTCGGCGGTCGTGTTGACGTACATGACGACGATCGCGCCGGGGTGGGCCGCCTTCCAGTCGCGCAACTGCGGAGCCGTGATCGAATCGGCCAGCGAGCAGCCGGCGTCCAGATCGGGGATCAGGACCCGCTTCTCGGGGCAGAGGACCGAGGCGGTCTCGGCCATGAAGTGGACGCCGCAGAAGACGATCGTCTCGGCGTCGGTGGCGGCCGCACGCTGGGAGAGCCCCAGCGAGTCGCCGACGTAGTCCGCCACGTCCTGGATCTCGGGCAGCTGGTAGTTGTGCGCGAGTATTACCGCGCCTTGTTCTGCGGCCAGCGCCCGCACCTGCTCCTGGAGAGCGGGGATGTTCTCGAGCAACAGCGGCGCGCCGGACGCGCCCAGCATCGGAAGGTTCATGGCAGCGGGGTGAGAATCAGGGACAGATCTAGCGCCGGCGCGCTGTGCGTTAGCGCACCGATCGAAACGAAGTCTACGCCGGTCGATGCGACTGCTCTGAGCGTCGCCAGCGTCACCCCCCCGCTGGCCTCGAGCTTCGCGCGGCCGGCCACGCGCGCTACTGCCTCGCGCAGCTGATCGACGTCCATGTTGTCGAGCAGGATCATCGTCGCCCCCGCGTCCAGCGCCTGGTCAACCTCTTCGAGCGAGCGGCACTCGACCTCGAGCGGGAGCCCCGGCGCGTGCTCGCGAGCGAGCCTGACGGCCTTCCCGACCCCACCGGCGATCGTCGCGTGGTTCTCCTTGATCAGGATCGCGTCGTAGAGGCCGGCCCGGTGGTTGGTCGCGCCGCCCGCGGCGACGGCCTGCTTCTCGAGCGCGCGCAGGCCGGGCGTCGTCTTGCGCGTGTCGAGAATCTGCGCTCCGGTCCCCTCGATCTCGGCCACGCAGCGCGCGGCCATCGTCGCGACCCCCGACAGCCGCTGCAGGAAGTTGAGCGCCGTTCGCTCGGCGCTGAGCAGCGCCGCCGCCCGGCCATCGAGCTCGACCACAGGCCCACGCTCACGCCACTGGCCCTCGTCGACCAGGCGCGTTATCGAGACCGCCGGGTCCAGTGCCCTGAACGTCTCCTCGGCGGCATCGAGCCCGAAGACGACACCCGGCGCCTTCTGCGTGATCAACGCGTGCGCGCGGGCCTCGTCGGGGACCGTGGCGGCGGTCGTGACGTCACCGCTGCCGAGATCCTCGGCGAGCGCGGAGACGACGGTGTCAGAAAGCGTTGGCGCGGACGTGGCCATAAGGGAAAGCATAGGAACGGGCAAGCTCAAGTTTCACATTCCCTTCGCATCCGGTATGCTCCTTACCTACCGTCGGAAAAGGGGAGCAAGGATGAAACGGACCGGGGCGTGGGTCGTTGGGTCGACCTGTGGAGTGGCACTGCTGTTTTCGGCTACCGCGACGGCGGCGACGAGGACCGTCTACGCGGGGACTCCGAGCAAGCTGACGCAGAAGATCGCGTCCAAGCTGATTCCCAACCTCAAGTCGTTCGGCGGGAAGTACAACCCCGACATCAACAGCTTCTTCAACCAGCGGCTCACGATCCACACGGGCGACACGGTGTCGTTCCGGATCCAGGGGTTCCACACGGTCGATCTGCCCGGGAGCGCCAGGAGCGCCCTGCCTTTGATCCTGCCGAACGGGACGACGACCGGGATCAACGACGCAGCCGGCAGCCCGTTCTGGTTCAACGGCCTTCCGAGCCTCGGAGTCAACCCGGCGCTGCTGGCCCGCCAGGGCCCGGCCACCTACGACGGCACCACGCGGATCGACACGGGGGTACCCGTCGGTCCCGCGAAGCCGCTGAACGTCAAGTTCAACAAGCCCGGGGCCTACAGGTACTTCTGTGACGTGCATCCGGGGATGGTCGGCACGGTGATCGTGAAGCCCAAGGGCAAGAAGATCCCCTCCGCGAAGCAGAGTCAGAAGGCGCTCGTCCGCCAGATCACAGGCGACGTCAAGGTGGTCAAGAAGCTCGCGAAGTCACGGCCGGCCTCGAACACGGTCAGCCTCGGCGAGTCGGCCGACGACGGTGTCGAGCTCTTCACGATGTTCCCGCAGACGTTGAAGGTCAAGCCGAACACGACCGTCACGTTCACGATGTCGAAGGACACTCGCGAGGTGCATACGGCGACGTTCGGCCCGACGAGCGTGCTCAAGACGCTGTCCGACGGCTTCGCGGGCGCGAACTTCCCGTCGCAGGGCCTGTATCCGAGTGATCCGGCGTCGATTGTGGTCAGCCCGACCTCGCATGGGGACGGGTTCGGCAACACCGGCGCGCTCGACGAGGATCCGGCTACGCCTCAGATCCCCACGTCGAACAAGATCGACTTCACGACTGCGGGCACGTACCACTTCCAGTGCCTGATCCACCCCTTCATGCAGGGGACGATCGTCGTCCAATAGGCGGCGGCAGGTTTGAGCAGCGACCGGCGACGCCCGTGTCTCGAGCGGGCGTCGTCGGCGTGCGCCGGCGGGGTCGGGTGCGTCCGTCAGCAACCAGGCGGCGGCACTTGCATTCCGCCTCACCGCGACGTTATGCTCGCCCGCAATCGGCCCCTAGTGCGCACACGGGGAACGGGGGCTGCCACCAAAGGGGGTCGTATGCGACGTGTACTTGTCTTGCTGGCGTTGGCCTGCACGGTCGCCGGCGCAATCGCGGTGTCCAACGCAGGCGCCGCGGGTCAGACCGCGGTGATCAAGACCAAGGGGGGCGACAAGTTTGCGCCCAACCCCAAGGACCCGCCGAGCAAACTGGATATCAACAACCTTCACTGGGCGCCGTCGGTTATCACGGTTCATTCGGGTCAGAAGCTGACAATCGAGGACACCGACCACGAGGGCGACCCGCACGTGCTCGCCATCTCGAAAGTGAAGGATCTGCCCAAGAGTCCGGACATCGGTCCGAGCAACCCCGTGCTCCGGTTGATCGCGCCGAAGTTGCTCAATAATCCGAAGAATCCGGACGCCGGATTCAAGGCGTTTCAGTCCAATGCGGGCCCAAATGGCCTCAACCAGGAGGGCGACTCGCTTGTGATCGTGCCCGGCGGCCCGCACAAGAGCGCCAGCTGGTTCGTGTCCGCCAAGCCGGGGACCGTGCTGCACTTCTTCTGCGCCGTACATCCGTGGATGCAGGGGGAGATCAAGGTCGTCAAGTAGTAGTCCGTCGCCGTCGGCGCCCGTGGGACACGGGCGCCGACGCCGCGGCCCACCCGCGACCAACCCGGCCTAGCCAGGCTCGTGGACCAGGACGCGGACGGTCCTGAACGTCGGGTCGGCGGCTCCGTGCAAGCGTGCCCCGGCGGTCGTCAGCTCGCGCAGATAGGAGACCACCTCGGCCGTCACGCGCTCTCCGGGCAGCAGTGCCGGCACGCCCGGCGGATAGCCGGCGATCGACTCGGCCGAGATCCGGCCGATCGCGTCGTCGACGGCGACCGCCTCGGCGGCGCCGAGGAACGCCTCGCGCATCGGGACCACCGTGTCGTGCTCCAGCGCCGCCTCCGGCCGCGCGATCGCAGGCGCCTCGCCCGGCCTCGAGATCCGGCGCACGGTCTCGGCGAAGTCATGCGTGAAGCGTTCGAGCGGCTCGACCGGCTGGGCCATGCCGAGCACGAGCACGAGCGCCGCATGCGACGCGAGCTCGATGTGGATGTCATAGGAAGCGCGCAACTCGGCGGCGATCTCATACCCGGTGCAGCCCGTCTCGCGGACGTCGATCACGATCCGCAGCGGGTCCCAACCCGCGATCCCGGGCCGCCCGACCATCTCCTCGCCGACGACCGAGCACCCCGGGATGGCCTCGAGTTCGATCCGCGCGCGAGCGGCCGCTGCGAGCGTGCGATCGAGCAGCGCCTCCCCGTGCACCGCCAGCTGCCGCCGGGCGCCGTCCAGTGAGGCCAGCAGCAGCGAGTTGGGGCTCGTCGAGCGCATCAGCCGCACGCAGCGGGCGACCTCGTCGGGGTCTACGAGCCCGTCCGCGGCGACGTGGAGCATCGCCGACTGGGTCAGGCTCCCGACGATCTTGTGCGTCGAGGAGAGCACCGCGTCGGCACCCAGGCTCAGCGGCGACTCAGGCAGCGCGGGATGAAAGCCGAAGTGCGAGCCCCACGCGCAGTCGACCACGAGCGCCACGCCGGCCGCATGGGCGACCTCGGCGCAGGCCCGGATGTCGGCCGCCATGCCGTAGTAGGTCGGCGAGACGACAAACGCGGACCGGACCTCGGGCGAGCGCTCGAGCGCCTCGCCCAACGCCTCGGGGGTGACGCCGTGCGCCATCCCGAGCTCCTCGTCGTACTCGGGCGCGACGAAGCTCGCGACGCCACCGCTGAGCACGAGCCCGTCGACGACGCTGGCGTGCGAGTTGCGCTGCACGAGCACACGGTCCGACGGCTTGGCGAGCGCGAGGCACAGCGCATGGTTGCCCTGCGAGGCGCCGTTGGTCAGAAACCAGGTCTGGCCGGCGCCATACGCGGCCGCCGCGAGCTGCTCGGCCCGCTCGTACGGAGTCGGCGACGGACCGAGGTCGATCCCCTCGATGTCCTGGCAGATGTCGAGCGCGAGCGCGTGCTCGCCGATCGCCTCGCGCAGCCCCGGGTCGGCCCCGGGACCGCCCTTGTGACCCGGCACGTGGAAGCGGACCGAGCCACGGAAGCCGTAGGAGACGATCGCGTCGAGGTACGGAGCGGTCGGCAGCTCGCGCGTGGTCGACGGCGAGGCAAGGCGCTGATCCTTGGCGACGCTCACTTGGCCGTTTTCTCCAGATAGGCGCGGACGAACGCGTCGAGATCCCCGTCGAGGACCCGGTTGGTGTCCCCCATCTCGTAGTCGGTTCGGTGGTCCTTGACCATCGTGTACGGGTGGAGCACGTACGAGCGGATCTGCGAGCCGAAGTTGACGTCCTGTGCCTCCCCCTTCTCCTTGGCGATCTCCTCGCGGCGCTTTCGCTCCTCGAGCTCGAGCAGCTTCGAGCGCAGCATCGTCATCGCCTCGGCCTTGTTGGACGACTGTGAGCGCTCGTTCTGACACTGAACGACGATCCCGGTCGGCTTGTGGGTGATCCGGACGGCCGAGTCGGTCTTGTTGACGTGCTGCCCGCCGGCGCCGCTGGCGCGGTAGGTGTCGATCTGGAGGTCGTCGTCGTCGATCTGCAGCTCCGAGGCCTCCTCGACGACCGGCGAGACCTCGACGCCGGCAAAGCTCGTCTGGCGGCGGTTGGCCGAATCGAACGGCGACAGGCGCACCAGCCGGTGCACGCCCTTCTCCGAGCCGTACAGCCCGTACGCGTTCTCGCCCTTGACCCTGAATGTCGCCGACTTGATCCCCGCCTCTTCGCCGGGTGACACCTCGAGCAGCTCGACGTCGAAGCCGCGCTTCTCGGCCCAGCGCATCTCCATCCGCAGCACCATCTCGGCCCAGTCCTGCGCGTCGGTGCCGCCGGCGCCGGCGTTGACGGTCACGAGCGCGTCACCGGCGTCGTACTCGCCCGAGAACAGGCGCTGCTCCTCGAGCTCGGCGAGGCGCTCCTGGACGGACTTGACCTGGTCCTCGAATTCCGTTGCGAGCTCGGGGTCGTCCTCGGCGAGCTCGGCGAGCGGCTCGAGATCGTCGACGTCGCGCTCGAGCTCGCGGAACACGTTCAGCTTGCGGCTCGTGCGGGCGTGCTCGGCGCTTACGCGGGCGGCCCGCTCCTGGTCGTCCCAGAACCCGGCCGCTCCCATCTCATCTTCGAGCTCGCCGGCTCGTCGCGACAGCCCAGCTGGGTCAAAGATAGTCCGAGAGCAGCTTGAGCTGCTCGCGGATCGCCGCGAGGCGCTGGGGCAGCGGCTCTGTGGGTGCGCTAGGCATCGGCGATTACCCTAGCAGCGGCACTTGCGGTCTCGGCGCCGCTTACGCGCCGTGGCACTTCTTAAATTTCTTCCCCGAGCCACACCAGCAGGGGTCGTTGCGACCGATCTGCTCGGTCTCATCGACGCGGCGCTGCTCGACCACGGGCATCAGCGGCATCTCCTGCTCCTCGGGGTAAGCCTCTCCGCTGCCGGCGGCGGCGACCGCGAGCGCGCTCGATCCGGCGGAGCTGCCGCCGGAATACGTAACCTGGCCGCTCGCCGTCGAAGAACTGCTGGTCGGGCTCGGACGCGACGGGGGCGCCTGCGGCGGCCCGCCGTCCGGGTCCTGAAGCGTCACCTCGACGTGGAAGATGAGCCGCGCGAAATCGCCCCAGATGCTGTGCATCAGGTCGCGGAACAGGTCGAAGGCCTCATTCTTGTACGCGACCAGCGGCTCGATCTGAGCGAACCCCCGCAGGTGGATGCCCTGCTGCAGGTAGTCCATGTCATACAGGTGCTCCTGCCAGCGCTGGTCGATGATCTCGAGCAGCAGGACACGCTCGAGGACCCGCATCAGCTCCTCTCCGAGCTCCTCTTCGCGACGGTCGTAGCTAGCGAGCGCTTCCTCCTGCAGCCGGGCGGTCAGGTCCTCGCGATCCATCCGCGCGTGATCGGCGCCGGCCAGCTCCTCGCTGGGCTCGAAGATCTCCTCGATCCGCCGCATCAGACCGCCGAAGTCCCAGTCCTCGACGAACTCGCCGACGGTGTACTCGCCGACGAGCCGCTCGATCAGGTTGACGATCTCGTCGCGCGCCGCGCCTGAGATGTCGCGGCCCTCGAGCACCTCGTCGCGGTAGGTGTAGATCACGTCGCGCTGCTGGTTGAGCACATCGTCGTACTCCAGCGTGTGCTTACGCGAGAGGAAGTGCTGCTCCTCGACCTTCTTCTGGGCCTTCTCGATCTGCTTGGACAACATGCCGGCCTCGATCGGCTCCTCGTTGCCCTCCTCGTCGGTGCTCCCGAGGCGATTGAGGATCTTGTAGATGCGCTCGCCGGCGAACAGGCGGACGAGGTCATCCTGCGCGGACAGGAAGAAGCGCGACTCACCCGGATCTCCCTGGCGACCCGCCCGGCCGCGAAGCTGGTTGTCGATCCGGCGCGACTCGTGGCGCTCGGTACCGAGGATGAACAGGCCGCCGGCCTCGAGCACCTGCTCGCGCTGGGCCTCGATCCGCTCCTCGATCGACGGCAGCACCTTGGCGTAGTGCTCGTCGTAGTCGGGCATTCCCGGCTGCAGGCCGAGCTTGACGACCTCGAGCCGGGCGAGGTGCTCGGCGTTGCCGCCGAGCTTGATGTCGACGCCGCGTCCGGCCATATTGGTCGCGATCGTGACCGCGCCGGGAGCTCCCGCCTCGGCGATCGTCTCGCCCTCGCGCTCGGCGAACTCGGGCTTGGCGTTCAACACCGAGTGCCTGATCCCCTGCTTGGTCAAATGGCGCGAGATCTCCTCGGAGACCTCGACCGAGATCGTCCCGACGAGCACTGGCTGGGCGGCCTCGTGGCGGCTCTCGATCTCCTTGAGCACGGCGGCCCACTTGCCGTCCTTGGTCTTGTAGACCTGATCGTTGCGGTCCGCGCGGACCATCGGCACGTTGGTCGGGACCTGGACGACAGGGAGCTCGTAGATCTTCATGAACTCGGTCGCCTCGGTCAGCGCCGTACCGGTCATCCCGGCGAGCTTGTCGTAGAGGCGGAAGTAGTTCTGCAGCGTGATCGTCGCGAGCGTCTGGTTCTCCTCGCGGACGCTGACGCCCTCCTTGGCCTCGACCGCCTGGTGCAGTCCCTCCGACCAGCGCCTGCCCTCGAGGATGCGGCCGGTGAACTCGTCGATGATCTTGACCTCACCGTCGATCACCGCGTAGTCCTTGTCACGGTGGTAGAGCGCCTCGGCCTTCAGCGACTGCTGGAGGTGGTTGACGAGGTGGCCGTTCTCGGCCCGGTACAGGTGGTCGATCCTCAGGAAGCGCTCGGCCTTGGCGACGCCGCGCTCGGTGATCGAAACGGTCTTGTACTTCTCGTCCATTTCGAAGTCGAAGTCGGCGACGAACTGCTTCTTGGTCCGCTGGTCCATCCCGAGCGGCGTCTCGCCGGCGACCATCTGGGGTGCCAGCCGCGCGAACTTCCCGTACAGGTCCGCGGCCTGCTCGGGCGCTCCGGAGATGATCAGCGGCGTCCGGGCCTCATCGATCAGGATGTTGTCGACCTCGTCGACGATCGCGTACGTGTGGTACGGCGACTCGCCTTCCTCGGGCTTTGGGCGACCGCCGTTCTGAACCTTCTCCTCCAACGACTTGGCCATGTTGTCGCGCAGGTAGTCGAAGCCGAACTCGGAGTTGGTCCCGTATGTGACGTCGGCGGCGTAGGCGTCGCGCTTCTCCTCGTAGGGCTGCATGTTCTGCAGGACGCCGACCGAGACGCCGAGCATGTCGTAGATCGGCTTCATCCACATCGCGTCGCGCCGCGCCAGGTAGTCGTTGACGGTCACCACATGCACGCCGCGGCCCGCCAGCGAATTGAGCACCACGGCCAGCGTCGCGGTCAACGTCTTGCCCTCGCCGGTCTTCATCTCAGCGATGCAGCCATCGTGCAGAACCATCCCGCCGATCAGCTGAACGTCGAAGTGGCGCATCGCCATTGAGCGCTTGCCGGCTTCGCGCACGAGCGCGAAGCACTCGTACAGCAGATCGTCGAGCGATTCACCGCCGCGAGCGCGCTCGCGCAGCTCGTCGGCGGACTGGCGCAGTTCCTCGTCGGAGTAGTGCTCGAGCTCCTCCTCGTAGCCACTGATCCGCGAGACGCGCTGCTCGTATGCCTTGAATTTCTTCGCCTCGCCCATGCGAAGCGCGCGGTCCAAAAAGGACATATGGCTAGGGTAGCGCGGGCAGGCGGAGCGCTGGACGGGAAACCGGAGGGCTACGTGGCGGTCGAGACGTCCCCTCCCGGAGCCGCGGCGGCGCGCGCTTCCCGCCGACGCCGGCGCTTATCCCGGTGGCGCTTGACCTGGACGGAGATCTCCTCGCTGACCTTGTTGATCGAGGTGACCATCTCGCGCGACGAGCTCCGAGCCCGCAGCGTGACGCCCTTGAGGTGCAGCGTCGCCTCGGCCACCTGGGAATCGGCGATCGCGGGGTTGCGCTCCTCGAACAGCTCGACCTCGAGCTCTGCCAGTTCCGAAACCTGCCGCGAGACCTTCCGGAAGCGTTTGACGACGTGCTCCCTTGTGTCGTCTGAAACGGGCAGATTTCTCCCCTTTACCTCGATCCGCATCGGCCGACCTCCTGGCTTGGAAGCGTTGATCTATGTGAAACCGAGGTTAATCACGACACGGGACTTTGTCGAGCGGTCACAATGCCGAGGTTGGCCCCGAACGTCGCCCCGAAGATCGCCTGGTCGTTTGAGCCGAGCGTCCTGATCGGCGTCGCCGCGCTGGCGATCCTCTATCTGCTCGCCTGGCGCCGCGGCCGGGCTACCGGATCGCCGCACCGCCCCGGGTTCGGCCGCCTCGCGGTGTTCACGTGCGGACTGCTGGCGATCCTCGTGGCGCTCGTCTCGCCGCTGGACGGGCTCGGCGACCAGCTGCTCGTGATGCACATGATCCAGCACATCCTGCTGCTCGACATCGTGCCGATCCTGCTGATCCTCGGGCTCACCAAGGTGCTGTTGCGCCCGGTGACGCGTCGGCTGCACGCGATCGAGGAGCGCGCCGGCTATCTCGCCCACCCAGCGTTCGCCGTGCTCCTGTACGCGGGCTTCATGTGGGGCTGGCACATCCCCGCGATGTATGACGCCGCGCTGAGCAACAGCTACGTGCATGCGTTCGAGCACCTCTGCTTCGCGGTCGCCGGGACGCTGTACTGGTGGCACATCCTGTCGCCGATCCGCAACCGGATGCGGCTGAACGGGCTCGGGCCGGTCGCCTACATGACGTCGACCAAGCTGCTGGTCGGGCTGCTCGGGATCGCGCTCGCGTTCGCCCCGGCCTCGTTCTACCCCTTCTACGAGCACCATCCCCACTACTGGGGCCTGTCACCGAGCGAGGATCAATCGATGGCGGGGCTGACGATGGCGCTCGAGCAGTCGATCGTGATGGGGATCGCGCTCGTTGTGGTGTTCGTGCGGATGCTCAACGAGTCCGAGCGCGAGGCGCAGCGCGAGGAGCGTTACGAGATCGCCTGACGCGAGCGCGGGGGCGAGCACGCGGGGAAGTGAGAGCCGGCCCGACGCATGTCGCGCGGGGGCCGCTCGGGCCCCCGCGCAACGCGTAGCTGGTCAGGCGACTACGAGCACTTGGCCGAGCCCGGGACCTGGGCGGTCTGCGTCACGTTCGTGGTCGGCAGATTCGCCTTGATCGCGGTCGAATATGGCCGCTTGCCACCCTTGCAGCCGATGGACGCGATCGCGGCGACCGTCTTGCCCTTGACCTTGGTGGTCCGCTTCAGCCACACCAGGTGCTCGGACGTGAGCGAGCCGGCGACTCCGGGAGCCGGGAAATCAACCGCGGCCGGAATCGGAACGTTGGTCACCAGGTTCTTGCCCTGGACCTTGTAGGTCGCCGGATACGGCGGTGTGCTGCCGGTCATCAGGCCACCACAGACATGCACCGGGGGCACGACGACGAAGAAGAAGGTCAGCTTGCCCTGACCGCCGTTCCACACATGAAGGTCGGGTTTGCACGGCGTTCCCGGACTCGAGAAGTCGGCCTTGCCTCCCAGCTGGGCAACAATTGAGCCGGTTGCGACCAGCGCGCCCTTCGGGCAGGCGGTGTCGCTGTGGAGCGACGCGATCTTGACGGCGCTGCACGTCGGGAAGTCCTTACCGTCGACCCTCAGCCCGTAGATCTTGGTCAGGAAGTCGAGCGTCACGGCGGTCCGGTTGCCATTGGTCCCCATCGCGCTGATGTCCTGCGTGAAGCTGGTCGGGACGGGCTTCTTCGCCGACCCGCCCTTGCCCGGCGTGAACTTCATCGGCGCCGTGTAGGTATTGATCGGGCTGCTGGTCGCGGCGTACACCGCCGAAGCCGTCCCGAGCACGACAAGTGCCGTGAGGGCTATAACGATCCTTCGCAAGTGGTCCTCCTCTGATGATTGATATGTATGCGCCTGACCCGCCCGTCCACCGCGCCGGCCTCATGGAAGCGGTTGCAGATGGGGGAAGGTCTGGTTTTGTCCGGTCGTCAGCTTGCCGAGCGGGCTCTGGCTGGTACACCGCGGACCGGACGGGTTAGACGTGAAGTAGTACTTCTGGAGAAGTTGCGCAAGTGTTAACACGCTTCCGGCCACCGAAGTTGTGCCGTTCGACAACGAGGGGGCCAACCCGGGCAGCGGGTGGCTCGTACACAGATAGCTGCCGAACACATTCAGCCCCGAGCGGAGCTTGTTGTAGCCGCCCGGAGCCAGGTAGGCGGCACTGCGGTTGCTGTCCGGGCGCGTCGGATATGGCGTCAGCGCCTCGGGGTTGACCGGGTTCGAGATCCGGATGTAGTGCTTGAGACCGCCGGTCGCCGATGCCAGCGTCCCCTCGGTGGTAGCGGTGCTGTTCGCGAAGAAGGCGGCGATCTCGCGCTTGTAGGTGTTGATGTAGTTCACGACCGGCACCACGCCGCCCAGGTACGGGGCCAGCCGAGTGAAGAACGGGACGCTCTCGTTGAGGAAGTGCGCGAGTGCCGGGAAGCCCGCCTTCGACGCCTGCGTCAGCGGTCCGATGTTGATCAGCAGGCTGCGCAACTCCGGGGCGAGCACGACCACCTTCGCGAGCAGCGGGTTGAGCGCGAGCGCGGCGGGACGGAGCTCGTCGACCAGCGGCTTGGTCGTCTGGGCGAACCGCGTCAGTTGCTTGATCGTCGCGGTGGACTCGCTGAGGAACGCCGGGAACGCCTTGATCGTGTCGGCGAGCGCCACGTCCCGCGCGGTCGTCGCCGCGAACAGCGCGTTGTTGTTGCGCACGAACGACTGCAGCTCCGTCGGCGAGCGGCTCAGGGCCGAGAACACCTGGCCGCCGTCGTGCAGCAGGGTGGTCGTCGCCGCGCCCTGGCGGCGCAGGACCGCGAGCACCGACTCCACGTTCGTCGCGAACGGATACAGGCTGGCGAGCGCCGCGTTGAACTGCTCGCCCCGGTTGGTGAGCGCGATCCCGCCCTGCTGCATCCAGATCTGAAACGCGCGCCGCGTTGCCGGATCGAAGGTCGAGAAGATCTGGTCCAGCTGCACGGTCGGCGATACGTGCGCCTGCGATAGATGGCCGTTATCGGGCAGCTTGGGACCGTTGGGGTTGCCGGGCGACAGCTCGATGTAGGTCTCCCCCAGCAGCGTCTTCTGACGCAGGATCGCGCGGGTATTCGCCGGCCGCGGCGCGAACTGCTTGTTGATCTCGATCACCGCCCGTGACAGCCCCGTCTTGTGGTCAAGGCCGACGCTGACCACGTGGCCGACGGTCACGCCCGAGATGTCGACCTGCGCCTGGGTCGCGAGCTCGACCGCCTCGTCGAATTCGACGCTGAACCGGTAGCCCTCGGGGGCCAGCGGGATCGAGCCGCCGAACGACAGCCACAGGAACAGCAGCAGCCCGATACACGAGGCCGTGAACGCGACCATCGTCAGGATTGCTGTGGTGCTGGGCCGTTTCTTGCTCATCGTTCTAACTCGGGCAGTTGAACTGGGTGGTCTCCGGGATCGGCGTGACTCCCGGCAAGTCGGCGATGGGCGGAGGATTGAGCAGGTCCAGGATCGCCCCGAGCGGCGCGCTGGCAGGCTCCAGGGTCTGCTCGAAGAAGTTCAACTGCAGGCACGTTCCCATGAAGATCCCCTGGATCACCGGGCCGTTGGCGTCCTGGGCGGAGGTCAGGCTGTCGGCGATGTGAGACAGCCACGAGCCCCAGAACAGGTACCCGGGTTCGCCCCCCTTCTTCTGGTAGGCGAGCGTGTTGAAGAGGTCATTGAGAACGCCGATCGACTTCGACAGCTTCGGGATCGTCTGCGACAGCGAGGCCGACGAGGACGCCAGCGTCCGCGCGAGTGGCTGGACGGCGACCGAGAACGGCCGCAGCTGGTTCTTGATCACCGGCGTCGTGTCGCGGAACAGCGGCCGCGACGCGGCGAGCGCGGGGCCGAGGTTGCGCGCGAACGGGACCAGTTCGTGCAGCGTCGTGGTGCTCGCCTGCGAGAACGTCTTGACCTTGCCGACCGTCTGCTGGGTCTGGCGCAGCGTGCCCGGGAACAGCGACAGGGTCTGCTCGAGTTGTGCGTCGTTGGCCGCGATCGCCGAGAAGTTCGTGTCCGACGACGAGACCAACGATGACAGCTGGGTATCGACGTCGCCGAGCGAGTTGGCGACGAGATTGAGGTTGTGGATCGAGCGGCGCAGGTTGTTGTCACGCGCCGCGATCAGGTGCGTCAGCGACAGCGTGTCCCGGTCGAGGGGCTCAAAGCGCTTGAACGTCCCCCGCAGGTCAGCGACCGCCTTGGGGCTCGGCGCCTCCGTGGTCGAGCCGTGATCATGGAACGCCTGCGCGCCACTGGCGAGCAGTAGGAGCAGGTAGTTGCGCGTGTCGGCGTCGAGCGACGAGAGGATCTGCGAGACGTCGATGTCGGGGTTCGTCTGAGCGGCGGTCAGGCTGCCGCCGTTGGGGACCGTCCCGGCGCCCTTGGAGCCGGGATCGAGGGCCAGATACATGTCCTTCAGCGGAGTCCGCGGGCGGAGCAGGACGGTCGCGTTGCGGTAGATCGGCGCGTACTTCTTGTAGATGTTCATCGTCACGACGGCCTGGCCGTCCTTGAGCGAGACGCCGCCGACCTGTCCGACCTGGACACCGGCGATGGTGATCGCCTGTCCCTGGCCGGACGTGACCGCGGCGCCGGTCGAGAACGGCGCCTTGACCGTGTAATACGACTGGTCAAACGAGAACGCGGGCTGGTGCTCGAGGATGTAGCCGCTGACCAGGATCGCGAGCAGGACGAGCACAACGATCGCCGCGAAGTCGATCCGGTGGACCGCGATCGCGCGCTTCACGGGCCGACTCCGGTCTTGGCCGCGTTTAGGTTCGGCTGCGGGTTCTTGAAGCAGGGAACGTCGTCGCGGACCGGCGGCGCCTTGCCCGGGAAGGCGGGGCGCGTTCCGAGCGGAGGCAGGACCGCGTTCCCGAACAGCGGTCCGGAAGACCCGAGCGAGCCGGTCTGGACGCGATCGGCACCGCCCCCGGCGGCCGCGCGCACATAGCGGCCGTTGCCGTCGAAGTTCTGTCCCACGCCCGCCAGCCCGACGGCCGACTGGAACAGCTCCTGATAGACGTGCAGGCCGGTCGTGATCGGCGGATCGGAGATCTTCTGGTTCCCGGTGGGGATCACGTTATGGATGAAGCAGCGCGCGAGCTCGTTCGATCCGTTCAGCAGCGCCTTGCTCGCGGTCAGCGTCGCGGACGTGCCCTGGATCGCCGGCGTCAGCGACGCCAGCAGGTTCGGCAACTCCGGCGGCGAGAACAGCGCGGTGGACTGCGCGATCCACGGGAACCCGGCCACGATCGTCGGGTTGAGCTGTTTGACGCTCGGCAGCAGAGCGCGCGCGAACTGGCGCGTCGGCCCGAACGACGCCTGGATCGGACCGAGCGCGCTGTCGACCGCGCGCAGCGTCGGCGGCAGCAGCGCGATCGTCTCTGATAGGTCCTGCTGGCGGGCGGCGAGCGCCCCCATCGTCTGATTGAACGAGGTGATCAGGTGCGCGAGGTGCGCTTGGGAAGCCGCGAGCCCGCTGAACGTGTGGTCGACGCCGACGACCACACCGGAGAGGTCATTCGGCTGCTGGCCGAGCAGCGCTTCGTTGACGATCGAGGAGGCCTGGAAGGCCTTGTAGGCGTAGTTGAGCGACTGGTTCAGCGACTGGCCCGCTGTCAGGCCACGCTGCGTCGGATCCTGGGTGGCATCCTCCGCGGGAGTCGGCTTGCCGTCCAGCGCCCCGCCGAACCCGCGCAGCAACGTCTGCAGGTTGGCGCGCGTGTTCGAGTTCAGCGCCGACAGGACCCGGTCGAGCTGGACCGGCCCGGTCGTGTTCGGGGCCGGCAGGGTGTCGCCGCTGTGCAGCGTGGGCGCGCTCGGCGTGCCCGGGCGCACGTCGATGTAGTAGCTGCCCTCGAGGAACAGCCGTGGTCGGATGTCGGCCGTCGCGTTGGAGTGAATCGGCAGGGCATTGCTGCTGATCGTCATCGACACCGTCGCGGCGCTCGGCGAACCCTTGACCGGGTTGATCGATGTCACCTTGCCGACATCCACGCCGGCGATCCGGACCGGCGAGTCGAGGTGCAGCTCGGTCTGGCTGGTGAACGTCGCGTTGAGCACGAACGACGACGGCCCGAACGGCACCGAACCGCCGAACACCAGGTAGCAGACGACCCCGATCACGACCACGGCGATCAGGCCGGCGGCGAGGTTGGAGATCCTGGAGCGGTGGCGCCTCACGAGCCGCTCTTCTTCGTCGTCTCCGTCGACAGCGTCCGCTTCGCGGGCGGGTTGTCGAGCACCGCGCGGCTGGTCAGATAGTGCTCGTTGCCGGCGGCGCAGGCGGCGGGCTGGCCCGGGGAGTCGGTGAACGGATACGGATTGACGTGGAGCGGTCCCGAGCTCGAGCCGACCGGCCCGGGGTAGACCTTCTGCGAGGGCTGTGACTCGGCACCGGGGAGGTCATCGATCGCGATCTGCACGAACCGCAGCAGACCGCCCTGGCTGACGTGCTCTGACAGCACGCTCGAGATGTTGCGCAGGAACAGCGTCACGTAGTTGCACGAAGCCTGAACGGGTGTCAGGAAGGCGAGCGGCGACTGCAGCTTCGACGCGGTCAGCGTGAGCCGATCGAGGCCCTGCTGGACCCCCGGAGTTGCGCTGTACTTCGCTACCGACTTCGAAAGCGCGACGGTCCGCTTGTCGAGCCCCGCCGTCGGGGGCAGCGTGCGCGTGCCGATCTTGAACGCCGAGGCGAGCACCGGTGCGCTCTGGGGAAGAGTCTCGGCGCCGGGGCGGAAGTCGTGTAGCAACGCGGCCGTGTCAAGGAGGAAGGGACGGATCACGGGGCTGCCGGCGATCGTCGCCTCGAAGTTGGGCGGGGTTTCGGAGATCGTCTCTTGCAACGAGGGCACGGCGACGCTCGCGAGCGCCCGGAATGTCGACGCGAGGTTGGAGAACAGGGTGGCCTGCGTCTGCGCCACCGGCACCAGCGCCGCGCTGTAGTTCTCGAGGCCGTGGAAGAAGCCGCCGAGGTCCGTCCGCTTGGCGGCGAGGTTGCGCGCGACCGGTGCAAGATCGGTCAGCAGCGGGACGAACGCCCCGATCGCACTGTTGATGTCCGGACCGCGTCCCGCCAGCGCCTGGCCGAACCCGATCGTCGAGGCCGCGACGCCGACGCGGGTCGCCGGCGTGAACATCGAGAGGACCTGGTCGAAGTCGACGGTGGT
>DATNKY010000538.1:0-12813 GCA_035603155.1 Solirubrobacteraceae bacterium | reverse complement strand
TGCTGTCCGTCCCACTCGCCCTGGGCCGCAAGCCGATGGGTGAGCTCGGTGATCTCGTGCACGAATCGGAGGCTGTGCGGATGCTCGTCGCCACGGGGACTGAGAGCACGCTCGACTCCGAAGAACGAGACGTTTCCGGCATGGTGGCTCTCGGCCGTCTCGGGTGAGGCCCCGTCGGGAAGATTGAGATATAGCCCGTACACCGTCCCCGGGTTCTTCTCAGCCTGGATGTCCTCGACGCTCAGGTATGTGTGGCTGGGCTCGGCCGTGTCAGCCGCCGCGAGCGCGAGGTCCTTGGCCTTCGAGTCGATCTCGAACGAAACGCTCGCCTGGGAGCCGACAAGCTGGACCGGCTCGTCGGATGCACCCACGAGCTCGGGTTCGGGCGGTTCGTCGCTGTCGGAATCCATCGTGCTGATCGCCGCGGCCGCGGGCACGGCCGCCGCCGGTTGGGGCGGTGCGGCCTCGTAGGTGTACCCGAGCTGGCCCTTGATGTCGAGTACCTGCGAGCACGTCTTCTGGACCTTGCTCCCGTGGGTGTCAAAAAACGAGAACTGCTGCCCGACCCACCGCGTATCGGTCGGGTCCTTGTGGGTGGGGCTGTTCCAGATTGACCAGATCCGGTCGATGTTGGAGTGGTGTAGCCAGAAAATCGGGTCCGCGGCCGCCTGGTCGGGGTCCGACATCCATCCGTCCTGCCCGCCGACAGCGTCGTGAACGACATTGTGCGGCGTCTGCTCGAGCTGACCCGTGCTGTTGGAGAACTGCCTGACCGGCGTTACCCCGCCGCCGAACTGGGCCGTGCCGGTGAACCGCGGTCGGCCCAAGGCGTGCGCCGGTGACGTGACCGGCGGCGGCAGGGCGAAACCCTGGTTGATGCCCGTAGCGCGCTCGGACACGAACAGCGGGTTGCTCTTGCCGTTCACCGTCTTCTGCCGGAAGGCCACCGGGATCGTCGCCTGCTCGCCGCCCGCCCCGTAGTCCCAGAACGGGAGCGTCCAATTCGGCGAGCCGCCCGCCTGCACCACCGCCGCGCGCACGATCCGCTCGAAGTAGTAGATGAACATCCGGTGCCAGGCGAGGAAGAACCAGGTTCCATGCTGGCATCCGTTCCAGAGTGGCTCCGAGGTCGTCGCGTGGGTGCCATGCATGGCCGCCTGATACGTCCAGCTGGTCGGGTCGTTCGCGTGGCGGCTCTTCATGATCGCCACCGCCTCCGCGTACTCTTTGAGCGTCGTGTCGCCGGCCGGCAGTGTCCAGACGTTGCGCCGGACCAACGGCGTGGCTTGTGATGTCATCGCTGCACCTCCCGTAGGCTCGCTGGCAGGTCGAACCCGGCTCCACGTACCCCAAGCGGACGCGCGTCAAAGCGCTCCCCCCGCAAATCAGACCGGACCCCGACCCTATGACAGCTATACCACTGCTCCTGCGGTGCAGTCAACCTCCGCGGTGACGTTGGGCGATTTTGCGCGCATAGCGATGAAGATCCCCCAACGACCCGTGCGAGCTACTAGTCTGATCGGGATGGCGCGGGCGGTGAGATTCGACCGGTACGGCGGGATTGACGTCCTCGATGTGGTCGATGTCGATCCACCGGTGCCCGGGCCGGGCGAGCTGCTGATTCGCGTCAAGGCGGCCGGGATCAATCCCGGCGAGGCGAAGATCCGCGAGGGCGCGCTGGCGGCGCAGTGGCCTGCCACGTTCCCCTCGGGCCAGGGCAGCGACCTGGCCGGCGTCGTCGAACAGGTCGACGAAGCCGCCGACGGGTTCGCTGTCGGGGACGAGGTGATCGGCTTCACGGACAACCGCGCCAGCCAGGCCGAGCTCGTCGTCATCGCCGCCGAGAACGCGACGCCGCGCCCGGCGGGCGTGTCGTGGGACGCGGCGGGCGCGCTGTTCGTCGTCGGCGCGACCTCGTATGCCGCAATACGCGCGGTCTCCCCGAAGGCCGGTGAGACGCTCGTCGTCGCCGGCGCCGCCGGAGGCGTGGGCTCGCTCGCGGTCCAGCTGGGCAGGCTCGCCGGAGCCACGGTGATAGGGATCGCGAGCGAACGCAGCCACGAGTGGCTGATCGCGCACGGCGTGATCCCGGTCACCTACGGCGAAGGAGTCGCGGACCGGATCCGCGCCGCCGCCGCCAAGGTCGACGCGTTCATCGACACCGTCGGCGGCTACGTGGAGCTCGCGCTCGCGCTCGGCGTCGAACCCAACCGCGTCGACACGATCGCCGACTTCCAGGCAGCCCAGAAGTGGGGCGTCAAGACCGACGGAAACGCCGCCGGCGCGAGCGCCGTCGTCCTCGGCGAACTGGCGGCGCTGATCGACGAGGGCAAGCTCGAGGTCCCGATCGCGCGCGTCTACCCGCTCGAGCGGGTGCGCGACGCCTACGCCGAGCTCGAACGGGGCCATACGCACGGGAAGATCGTCCTCGAGCCGTAGCGCCGCTCCGCTACGCCCTGGAGGCGGAGCGGGGCCTCCGCCAGCCCGGCTGCCCACGAGCCGGCAGCCCGAAACTCGGGAAGAGGATGATGTCCTGTTCACGAGTCAGCGATCAAGGAGCAGGTAGATGGCCAAGACGGTGGTTGTGCTGGGAGCACGGAACCTCGGTGGCGCGATCGCCGAGCACTTCCTCGGGCTCGGCTGGAATGCCGCCGCGGTCGCGCGCAGCGAGGAGACGCTCGAGCGAGTCCGCGCCCTCGGCGCGCTGGCGCTGTCGGCCGATGCCTCCGACCACGCGGCGCTGACCGGGGCACTCGCGACGGCCCGCACCGAGCTCGGCTCGGTCGACGCGGTCGTCAACGCGGTCACCGCCAGCAGGCCGCCGAGCGGCGGGCCGTTCGGCGGCGGTGATCTCGCCGACGCAGATCTCGCGGCATTTCGCGGCTGGACGGTCGCCGTCGCCGAGCAGTCGTTCGTGTTCCTGTCAACGGGAGCATCGGCGCTGAAGGAGACCGGCGGCGGCGCGCTGGTGCAGATCACCGGCGGGTCGTCGCGACGGGCGATGCCCGGCAAGGGCCTGTGGGCCGCCGGCGCGTTTGCGAGCAGGGCGCTCGTCCAGGCCGCCGCGCAGGAGCTTCGCGGCGAGGGAATCCACGTCGCGCTGCTGGCCGTCGACGCGACGATCGAGTCGCCCAAGACCGCGGCGTTCACGAGCAATCAGCCGCGCGAGGCGCTCGGGGACATGGGCGAGATCGCCAAAGCGGTCGAGTTCCTCGTCGATCAGGGGATCCGCTCGATGACCCACGAGCTGACCGTCACGCCGGCCGGAGACCGTTGGGTGCCGTAGCCGGGCCCGAGCCACCACGAGACATGAGCCCCGAGCAGCCAGACCGCAAGCCCGACCAGCCCGACCTCGAACAGGTCCGCGCCGAGCTGGAGGCCCGGCGGGATCGGACCCGCGAGCGGGTCGCGACGCTCGCCAAGCGCCCCGAGCGCGGGAGTTCGCTCGGATTTGGGAAGCGAATCGGTGACGGGACCACGGAGGCGATCGGGCGGCTCACCGACATCGGCGTCGGCGGCGAGCTCGAGCACAGCCTGGCGCGGACCGAGCGCGCGCTCGCCAAGCTCGATGAGGGGACCTACGGGATCTGCGACAACTGCGGGAAGCCCATTTCCCCGGGAAGACTGCGGGCGCTGCCCGACGGGGTCCTGTGCCTCGCGTGCTCGTCGGCGGCGCCCCGGTCGCGTCCGCCCCGTCGGCGCTGACCAGAACTCGAGCTTCGGAACGTTAAGCGCCTATAGGGCGTAAAGCGTTCCAAAGGTTGCGCCGGCGCTGACCGCGGCCGCCCTGTTACGACCCCCTGCCGCGCTCAGGCGCCTTCGAGCACCGCGTCGGTCACGGCGTTGACCCCCGCCAGCCGCCCGGCCAGCGCGTCATCGAGGTCATAGCGCGCCGCGAGCGTCTCGGGCGGCGCGTAGGTCATCTTCGTCCGCGACCCGTCCGCCCAGACGAGCACCTTGAGCGGCAGGTCGAGCGCGGCGAGCGGAGCGGCCTGCATCACCGGTGTGCCGGCCTGCGGCGCGCCGAAGATCACGACCTTCGTGTTGCGCAGCTCGAGCCCGTTGGCCTCCGCGGCGCCACTGTGGTCGACCACGGCGAACAGGTTGATCCCCTCGGACTCGATCACCTTCGACAGCCGGTCGACGGTTTCGTCCACCGACCACGGGCTGATCTTCGTGACCAGAGTGTCGCTCATCAGACCGAGGTCTCGGGACGGACCTGTGGGCCGGCGGCCTCCGGCTCGGGGTCCACGGCCTCGACACGTCCTCGCGGCATGAACCGCAGCGCGACGATGAACGTGGCCGCCATCACGCCCGCCATTACGTAGAAGATCGTCTGGGTCGAGTGCGCGTAGGCGAGTTGGACCTGATGAACGAGCGCCGCTGACCGGCCCGAGCCGCCCGCCGCGCCGCTGCCGACGTGAGTGGAGAAAGCGTTCGCGACCTTGTCCGCGGCGTGGGCCGGCACGCCGGCCTTCGTAAGCGCGCTCGTGACGTTGGTCTCGTTGCGGCTGACCAGGATCGCGCCGAGCACCGCGAGTCCGAGGCTTGCTCCGAAGTTGCGTGCCGTCTGCGTGATCCCGGTGACCTCGCTGTAGGCGGTCGCCGGAGCGCGGTTGACCGCGTCGGTGCTGGCCGGGCTGAGCATCAGCCCGAGGCCGCCGCCGGCGAGCGCGATCCGCAGGGCCTGGGAGCCGAGCGACAGATCGGTCAGCTTGCCGGCGAGCAGGTAGAACCCGACGGCCGACACCGCGCTGCCGATCACGACCGCGGGCCTCGCCCCGCGACGGTCGAGGACCCGTCCGCCCACCTGGGACAGGATCACGAACCCGAGGAAGAAGTAGAGGATGTACTCGCCCGCTTTGGACGAGCTCAGGCCGAGCGAGACCTGTGCGTAGACGCTCGCGAAGAAGAAGAACGGGATGAACACGATCGACATCATTCCCAGCACGGTCGTGTCCGCCGCGAACGCCCGGTCCTTGAAGATGTGGAGGTTGAGGAGTGGCTCGGGGCAGCGCAACTCCCACAGCACGAACGCCCCCATCAACAGGATGCCGACGATCAGGCATGCCCAGACCTGTACGCTCCCCCAGCCCCAGGTGCTCGACTGCTCGAGCGAGAGCACGGTCAGGCCCATCGCCCCGGTGATCAGGACCGTGCCGCGATAGTCCATCTTCGCCGGTCGCTTCTCATCATCGGGTTGCGAGCGCCAGATCAGGTACAGGGCGATCAACGCCACCGGGACGTTGATCCAGAAAATCGAGCGCCACGTCCACTGGGTAAGGAAACCGCCGGCGATCGGCCCGATTGCGGTCAGGCCGCCGGTGATCCCGAAGAAGAGCGCCATCGCCTTTCCGCGCTCGCGGACCGGGAAGGACGCGATCACGATCGCGACCGAGGCCGGGAACATCAAGGCCGCGAAGGCGCCCTGCACCACCCGAAAGAAGATGATCCACGCCTCCGCGATCGATCCCTTCGGCGTGAAACCACACAGAGCCGATGCGATCGCGAACCCGATCACCCCGACCACCACCATGCTCCGGCGGCCGAGGATGTCCCCGAGCCTACCGCCGAACGCGAACAGCGCTGACAGCGCAAGCAGATACCCATTGATCACCCACTGCGAGCCGGTCGCCGACAACGACAGCTCGCGCTGGATGTTCGGAATCGCGATCGCGACGATCGTCTGATCGATGAACGTCATCGCGACGGCGAACACCATCGCCGCGAGGACCAGGTTCTTGTTCCGGTTTGCGCTCACGCCCCTGCTCTTGTGCCTCGAATCTCCATCGTAGAGATTTGCCTCACGCCGCGGGCGGTGCTGCACGCCGATTGACTTTTGCACCGGCATTCCCGGTCGCGCGGGACCGCTACCGTGACCCGGTGGCTGTTCTCGAGGCCCGCGGGATCCGCAAGTCGGTCGGTAGCGGCCGGGCCAGACGTTGGGTGCTCGACGATGCCGCGCTCACCGTCGAGGCCGACGAGGTCGTCGCCGTACTCGGACGCTCGGGCAGCGGCAAATCGACGCTGCTGCATCTGCTCGGCGGGCTGGATAAGCCCGACGCAGGCGAGATCGTCGTTGCCGGCCGGACCCTGACCGCCCAAGGGTCGCGAGAGCTTGCGCGCACGAGACTTCGCCACGTGGGCTTCGTGTTCCAGTCATTTCACCTCGTCGAGGAGCTCACGGGTGCCGAGAACGTGATGCTTCCTGCCCGCCTTCCGGGCGCGCCCGCGGGGGGTGAGCGGCGGGCAACGCGGCTGATCGATGAGCTGGGGCTCGCGCGCGTCGCGGACCACCTGCCACACGAACTATCTGGCGGGGAGCAGCAGCGGTTCGCGATCGCGAGAGCGCTCGTCAACGATCCCGAGCTCGTGCTCGCCGACGAGCCAACCGGCAACCTCGACCCGGAGAGCGGAGGTGGCGTGCTGTCGTTGTTGCGCAACCTCGAGGGCCGGGCGGTCGTGATCGTCACCCACGAGCCCGACGCCGCCGCGATCGCAGATCGCATCCTGCATCTGAATGACGGCAAGCTCGTCGATGAATCGGAATTGGTCTCGCCACTCCCGATCGGCCAGGCCGGTCATGCGGCGCCGATCCGCACGTCTCGAGGATGAGGGGCCGGCGTGTTCGTCTTGGACTGAGGTCCCCCGGCCAACGGCGACGAGCGGCATTGACGGCGACCGGGATCGCGCTCGCGGCCGCAATGCTTTCGAGCGCGATCGTCTTGTCGATCGGACTGGGGGACGGCTTCACGCGCTCAGCGCGAGCCGCTGACCTGCCCGACCTCATCGTTCGCTTCGATCCTCAGGCGCTGCAGCGGGTGGCCGCGCGGATTCGTGCACTTCCGGACATCGCCGCGTTCTCGACGCGCGCCGAGTTCACCGGCGTTGGTATCGGAGCGAACGGCCATCGCGACGGGGATGCGTCGGCGGAGGTGGTCGGCGCGGGACGCAGGGGTTACGCGATCGTCGCGGGGCACAACGTGTCGTCGCGCTTTGGCCAGGTCGTGATCGAGCGCGGCCTCGCCCAGGCCTGGAACGTGCACCTGGGTCAACGGCTGCGGATCAAAGGGCTCGGGTCGATGCGCGTCGTGGGGTTCGCCGAGGCGCCCGACGACGTCGGCTATCCGCTGGCGGTTCCCCGCGTGTACCTGTCTGAGGCGGCGCTCGAGTCGGCGTTTGGCGGCCACCCGAACCCCCAGGTCAACGTCGCTGAGATCTGGCTCCGTGACCCGAGGTACCTGAACGAGGTGCTGGTGCAGGCACGAACGACCAGCTATGGCCTGCGCGGAGTGCGGATCATCACGCGCTCCGGAGTTCGCGTATTGCTCGACCAGGCGGCAGGCATCGTGATCGACCTGCTGGTCGCGTTGTCCCTGTTCGCACTCGCCACCGCCGGCGTGATGCTCGCCGCATCCGCTCGCGCGGAGGTGCAGCGGCGTCTGAAGACGATCGGGATCAGTCGCGCCGTGGGCGCCTCGCGCGTGCACCTGGTCTCCGAACAGGCGCGTCAGGCAGCCGTGGTCGCAGTTCCGGCTGCGACCGTCGGGGTCGTCGGCGGTGTGCTCGTCACGATCGGTGCCACGGACCGCCTGTTGATCATGCTCAACGAGCTGCCCAGCGGGACGGGGCTGATCCTGCCGCTCGCGGCGGGCTGGCTGGTGAGCACATCGATCCCGGTGCTCGCGACCGCGTGGCCCGCGTGGCGCGCCGCGTCGCGGCCACCGGTCGCCCTACTCCAGGGCGCCGGCCTCGACGGCGGCCGGGGTCACCGGCTGCGATTCCGCGCCTCCCATCGCGCCGGGTTGACGACGCTCGGCGCTCGGCTCGTCGCCGCTCGGCGCAGCCGGCTCGCTGCGACGGTGCTGACGCTCGGTGCCTCTACGGCGTTCGTGCTCCTCCTGCTGGCGCTGGCATCCGCGCTCAGCGCGCTCGAGACCGACCCCGCGGCACTTGGAAAGCGCTACCAGCTGACCGCATCACTCCCGGCCAACGCGGTCGGTCAGATCCGCGCGATCCCCGGTGTCCAGGACGCGGCGCCGCGCTACGAAGTCCAGGCGCTTGACTCGTTCTCGCTCGGCGAGACGATCGACGTGATCGCCTACCCCGGCAATCACACAACCTTCGAGAGCCCTCCGCTGACCGGCGGACGGAGGCTGAGCGGCAACGGCGAGGCTGAGGTCGGAGCGGGACTCGCCGACGCCCTCGGACTCGGTCCGGGCTCGACGCTCGCGATCGCGCTCCCGACGGGCAGGGAGCTGCGGTTGCGGGTCGCCGGCGTCGTCAGCTCACTTGACCACGACGGCCGCGTCGCTTACATCCCGGCCGCCCCGTTGCTCAAGGACGACCCGAACGCGCCCGAGCAGATCGCGGTCCGTCTCGACCCCGGCGCGGATCAGGCAGCGGTGAGCGACGCGTTGACGAAGCTGGGCGCCCTGCCGGCCCCGGCCACCGGAGCCACCGCACGCGGGGTTCCGCTCGTCGAGACGCTGCGAACGATCCTCCGGGTCGTGGCGATCGTCGACGGGCTCGTGTGCCTCTACGCGCTGATCCAGACCTGCGCGATCACGCTCCAGGAACGCCGCAGCACGGTCGCCGTGCTCCGTGCCACGGGAGCCGGGTTCGCGGCCGTGGCGCGATTGTTGATCGGAGTCGTCCTCGCGCTCGTGATCCCCGCGGCCGTGCTCGGAATCCTGATCGAACGACTCGTGCTGGGGCCGGCGCTCGCCAAGCTCGCCGCGAGCTACGCGACGCTGGAGCTCTCGGCAGGGCTGTCGGAGATTGCCGCGGTCGTCGTCGGGTTGCTCGTCGCGTGTGCGATTGCCGTGCTGTGGGTCACCCGCCGCGCGACAAGCGAGACCGTCGTCGAAGGGCTCAGCGGATGACGAGGAGGATCACCCGCCGCCAGGCGCTCGGCGAACTCGTAGCCGGAGCCGGCCTGCTCGCCGCGGGGTGCGCCGCCACCGGCTCGCTTGCGCCGGACCCGGGAGGCTCGACCCTGCGGACGACCTACCGCGACCCACGCGGCACCGGAGTCCTGGTTGTCGCTCGAGGCGAGCCGCTGCGGCCGCGGACCGAGCTCGGGCCGCCGGCGCGCAATGTCGGAGTTCTGGCGACGATCGCGCACCTCACCGACGCGCACGTTCTCGATGCGCAGTCCCCGGCGCGGGTCACCTTCCTCGACCGTCTCGGCGCCCCGTTCGAGTCCACCTTCCGCCCCCAGGAGACCCTCACGACACAAGTCCTGACCGGAGCGCTGTACGCGATCCGCACCCTTCGCCCCGACGCGCTGATCCAGGGTGGTGACCTGATCGACAACGACCAGTCAAACGAGCTCGAGCACGCGCTCGCGGCGCTCAACGGCGGCACCGTCAGCCCCAGAAGTGGCGGCCAAGGCTACTTCGGCGTCCAGTCTCCGTTCGACGCCGATCCGTTCTACTACCGCCCCGATCTCGACGCCCCGCGCCATCCGGGTCTGCTCCAGGCGGCGACGCACGAGTTCACGAGCCCCGGCGTGGGCCGCGCCTGGTATCCCGTGCTCGGCGATCACGACATCCTCGTCGCCGGCGAGATCGCGCCCACACGTCAGACGCGAGCGCTGGCACTCGGTGACCAGGCCGTATGGGACCTGCCGCCTGGCCTGACGACCTCCCCCGGCCTCGGTTCGGCCGTGCACACCGTGACCAGCGGCGTGGGTTTCTCGCCTGACGGGCCACCCCGGCCCAGGCTCGTGGAGCGCTTCCTCCACGAGGCACTGAATGGCCCCAAGGTGCGCGTCCGGCCCGATCGCGCGCGTCGCGAGCTGGAATTCGATGAGGTGATACGGCGGTTGCGACTGAGCTCGGCCGGCAATCGCGCCCGCGGCGAGTCGATCCCGCCGAATATCGGGAGCGGACGGCTGCTCGACTACAGCGTCGACGTCGGAAGCCGCGTACGGATGGTCGTGCTCGATCTGGCGCGCCGCGCCGGCGGCTCCGGCGGCCGCGTCCACCCCGGCCAGGCGGAGTGGCTGGCCGGGGAGCTGGACGGCGCCGGTGACCGGTGGGTGCTCGTCTGCTCGCACCAGCCGCTGGTCGGCTCCGAGGGAGGCGAGCAGATCCTCGGGCTCCTGGACCGCGATCGGCGCGTGATCGCAGCGATCTCGGGGCACGTGCACCGTCACCGGATCATCGCGCGGCGCACGACCGCCGGCGGTTACTGGCTGATCAGCACCGCGTCGCTGGTCGATTACCCCCAGCAGGCGCGGGCGCTGCGCGTGGTGGAGACCTCCGGCGGTGGCGTCGCGATCCAGACCTGGGTGCTCGACCATGTGTTCCCCGGGAGGCTCGGCACGATCTCGCGCCAGCTTGCGTTTCTCGACGCGCAGGGCGGCCGACCGCAGGGGCTTGCCGGCGGCGTGATGGATCGCAACGTCACGCTCTACCGGGCGTGAAACACGGCGCGTGCACCGCTCTACGGCAAACCGGCGCTAAGGCGGGCCGGGTAGCCCCAGCAGCTGCACCACCGAGAAGATCAGCAGCGCGCCTGCGAGCCCAAGCAGGCCATACCGTCCGCCGAGCACCGGGAAGTGGCTGCTGATCCCGACCAGGAACAGGACGGCCGCGAGCAACACCGTCAGCCGGACGTAGTTGTCAGCCGTGGACGCCGCGGATTGGCCATGGTTGAACTCTTCGGTCGCCTGCACGGTGAGCGCTGCTGCCTTAGCCTCGTCAGGGATCTTGTACTGCGGCATGTAGGACGGGTCGGGCGGCGCGTTGGGGTTCTTCAGCGGATGGAGCGCCAGCCACGCCATCACCGCGGGCTTGTAGCCGGGACGCAGCCGGTTCAGCGTCAGGCGAAAGAGCTTCGCATTGCCGGTCTCGTACGCCCCCAGCGCGGCGTTGAATGACACCGAGTCCAGCGTCCGGATCTGCGTCGCCTGCACGGTGTCGAGGTTCGCCGTGTTGCGCAGCGCCGATGCCTTCGCGAGCGACAGCGATGACTCGGTCCCCCACTTCGCTGCCGAGTACCCGGACCATGCCGCCAGCAGGGCGACGATCGAAAGCACGATCGCCTCGGTGATGGAGATCAGCCGGTGGCGGCTCTCGTGCTCCCGCGGGGGACCGCCGGCGACCTCGGCCTCTGCCTCCTGCTTGTGGTGGGCGATCTCCTTGCCGACCTCAGATGCTGACAGTCCCTCGGGCATTCAGGTGGTGTCCGACCTCGCGCGTGTCACGACGACGTAAACGATCGCCGAGACGGCGCTCAGCCGCGTCATCCGAACGAGATGACGCGCCGGGCGAGCGCTAGCTCCGCAGTGCCTCCGTCGGGCTGAGGCGAGCCGCCTTCGCGGCTGGGTACAGGCCCGCCACGGCGCCGATCACGAATCCCGCCACGGGCGCGGCGATCAGCGCCCAGGTTGGCACAACGAACGGCTGGCTCTTGGAGAACGCATAGACCAATGTCGCGATCGCGCCGAACAGCAGCCCCGTGATCCCACCGATCGCCGCCAGCAGCGCCGACTCCGTCAAGAACTGCGAGCTGATGTGGCGCCGCGTCGCTCCGAGCGCCCGGCGAAGGCCGATCTCGGCCCGGCGCTCGAGGACCGAGATCACCATGATGTTCGCGATCCCGATCGCGCCGACCAGCAGCGCCACCGCGCCGAGGCCGAGCAGCAGCGTCGTGAACTGACCCTTGGCGGCGGCGCGGGCCTTGAGCACGTTCGACGGCCGGTTGACGTCGACGGCGCTAGCGTTCTGCGGATCGGCCGTCGCGGCCAGCAGGTTCGCCACCGCGATCACGCGGTTCTGATTTGCACGAACGTATATCTCGGTCGGGTTTGGCTGCACGCCGAACATTCGCTGGGCCACGGGCTGCGAGATGAACACCGTCGAGTCGAGCGTCGAGTCGAGCACGACGGGCTTGAGGATCCCGATCACCGAGAACCACGTGTCGCCCAGGTACACCATCAGGTGGCCCCCGACGTGCGTGATCTGGAGGATGCTCGCCGCCTGCGCGCCGAGCACGACCTCCGGGTAGCGAGCGCTGACCGCGTCGAGAAAGTGCCCCGAGGCGAGCGTCGTGCCGACCACCTGCGGCAGGTTGTCACCGGCCGCGTCGACGCTGATGCCACCGGTCTGCTCCGACGGCACGTATGGAGTCCGGAGCACTGTCGCGGTGGAGACCCCGTAGACGGCGACGTCGCTGTCGACGTTCGCCATGTGGCCGATCATCGGCACCGAGGTGGCGGGCAGGACCTCGCTGTTGCCGAGGAAGCTCTGGCCAGGCGAGACCGTCAACAGGTTGGTCCCGAGCGCATCGATCGTGGCCAGCAGCTTGGCCTGGCTCGAGGACGAGACGCCGACGACGGCGACCATCGCGCCGATCCCGATCGCGATCCCGAGCGCCGATAAGGCGGCGCGCAGCCGCCTGGTGCGCAGGCCTTGGATCGAGACCGCCAGCAGCTCGCGCGGCGGCAACCGCGCCGCATCGATCTGGGGGCGCCGCGGGGGCGCTCCGGTCGCGGCGCTCATGCGCGCTCGTCGGCGACGATCTCGCCGTCGCGCATCTGGACCCGCCGTTCGAACGTGGCCGCGATCGTCGGATCGTGGGTGATCAGCACGAGCGTCGCACCGTCGGCCGCCAGCTCGTGCAACAGCGAGACGACCTCCGCGCCCGACTTAGAGTCAAGGTTGCCGGTCGGCTCGTCGGCGAGGATGATCACCGGCCGCTTGGCGAGCGCCCGCGCGATCGCCACTCGCTGGCGTTCACCGCCGGACAGCTGCGGCGGCCGATGGTCGAGCCGGTGACCGAGCCCCACGCGCTCGAGCGCGG
>DATNKY010000530.1:0-7796 GCA_035603155.1 Solirubrobacteraceae bacterium | reverse complement strand
GCCCCAGGTTCGGGCCGCGGCGTCGTTGCGCGTCTCGCGCGAGCGTGGAATATGCGGGGGCGGCTGCGCCAGAACGGCCGCCTCGACGTCGCTTGTGCTTTGGTCCGGGTGACCCGGGCCGGGCGGCAACCTTCCCACCCGGCCCTGAAGGTTCAGCTCAACTAGAACACTGTCAAGCCGGCGTCAACTCGCGGTCACGCTACCACTGAGCACGCACCGCCCTGGTGTGCCATCGAACGTCCCCGTGTCCGCATATTGAACGGAAACGACATTACCGTTGGCGAGCTCGGCTGTGACGAACCCGCCGCCGTTGCTGCCGTTGGTCAGATCCACCGGCGTGGAGGTGAAATTAGTCACGACGACGGTCGTCGTCGCGGCGTTTCGGACCGACAGGCCACCCAGCATTCCACCCTTCCCGGAGTCGTTCTGGATTGTGAGCTGCGGGTTGGTCCCCGCGTCACAGCCCCCATTGATGGTCACTCCGTCAACGGTCAACACGGCCGTGTTGGCGGTGCTCGCCGGGTCGTTTACAAAGAACTGCTTGACCTGCTTGCCTCCGACAGTGGTCGCGTTGTTGGCGTTGGTTGCGTTGGTCGCGTTGGCCGCGTTGGCCGCGTTGGTGGCGCTGTCGGCGCTATTTGCGTGATTCGCGTTCTGTGCGTTCGGCACTGTGAGACCCGAGGTGTTGATCTTCGATGCCGTAACGGAGCCGTTCTTGATCTTGCTCGTGGTGACGGCGTTGTTCTTGATCTTGCTGGTCGTGACGGCGTTCTTCTTCAGCTGCTTGGAGCCCACGCTGTTCTTGGGCAGCGAGAAGGCGGCATAGCTCGTGCCGCCGAGGGCGACGACCAGGGCGACGACCGACACGACGAGCGCAGGGCTGGGCCCGCGCAGGTGCAATCGACTCATGTGAGTCCTCCTTTATGTTGGGACGGGGCGGCCTGGCCGCCGAGCCCACTAGTTCCCCGAGGAGCGGCGAAGGGGCCAGCACCCACCGCACGAGCACTCTCGCATCGAGTCGATGACACCGACCTGTGGTTCTGAACTACGCCCCCTTGCTCTCTCAGACGATGCTGACAGGACAGGCTAGGGATCACCGGGGTGCAGGTCAAGGCGGCGCACGTCGGCCTGAGTTCGATCGGCTACGCCCGGCAAGGGCTGAGTTCGATCGGCTACGCCCGGCAAGGGCGCCCGATCGAGCAGTGAGCTGCGCGAGGGTGCTCGGGATTAGCAGGATCATCGTCGCGGGCGGCTTCGACTTCGTGTCGCTTCTGAGATGACCGAGCTGCAGAACCTCGCGATCCCCAGACGAGACTTCTGCTCATAGGCCAAGCTTGAGGGGCCTCGACCGCCGCCAAGTTCGATCGGTTCGTGCTCTGCGAGCTGGCGCGGACCGATGCTGATCGTTTCCGGATCCTTGAGCCCGACAGCGATCAGACCAAAGCGATCAGGGCGCTGACCCGCGCGCGCGGGAGGATCTCGTCGCAGCAAGAGTGTCGATGGCCAACCAGCTGCGCTCAGAGCTCGTCTCGGATCGTCTTTTCGCCTCGTCGGGGGGCTCGCTAGCCGAACGCTCCGCTGTCCTTCGGTCAGGCCGGATCGGGCAGAGGGGGCAACGGTGTCCCTTCGCTCGTCGCGGGGGTCGGCATCCCACGGCCGGCCTCCGAGTGGTGTCACTCGACCTGCACGGTGACAGCAGCCGATCGCGGCATCCCGTCACGTCCGATCAGGACGAGCTCGAGCGGTCCGGGTTTCGCCGTCAGGTCATCCGGCACGAAGGCGGTAAAGAGCGACCCCGCGCGGTGCGTCTCGAGCCGACGCCCGGCCAAGCTGATTACGACCTCGGGAAAGGCACTCCGAGAGGTCTTCACCCACAACGCGGAGCGCCCGTCAGGCTGAACGTTGAACGGCGTCGCGGTCGGGACGGAAGTCGGGCCGTAGGCTTGGATCTCGATGATGGCAGCACGCGCCTCGTCGAAGATCGACCGGCTCAGCGTCTCGATGGTCGTCCAGTCCGCGTCGAGAAGGCGCGTTACCTCGTGCAGGCGAGAGTCCCGCACGTGCTCCAGGAACTCGACGAGCAACCCCTCGCGTTCGGCGTCGGTCAGATCGGCGACGGGCAAGAACGAGGCGGCGACGTGGGAGGTAAGTCGCTCGACTGCCGCCAGCCACAGGAGACGCGCCTCGGGCACGGTTGTCGGCACTCGGAGCGCCTGATTGAGCATGTCCGTGCAGTGCATCGGCCAAGCGGCGAGACGATCCGCGCGGTCCCAGTTCCACCATCCCGACTCGGTGTTGGCGTCGTGGTAGCGCTTGCGGTAGAGCTCGGCCGGGACATGATGGAGCTCGCCGGCCAGAGCGACACCTGCGATCCAGGCTATGTCCACGCCGAAACTGTCCCGGTCGTTGGTCGGCACGGGCCCTGCGCGGCGCACCGCCTCCGCGCGCGTGAGCCCCCGGAACGCATACGCGTTGAAGTGTTCTCGCAACAAGGTCATCTGCCGGGTGAACGGCGTCGCGCCGGTGACGGACGGGACCTGCTCGAACTGGCCTTCGATGCGCCCGAAGGGCACCACATCGCAGTAGACGAGCGCGGCTTCCGGGTGGCACCGCGCATGATCCACGAGAACCTCGAGATACGTCGGTTCCGTGAGATCGTCTTGCTGGTGGAAGTACCAGAAATCGCCTGAGACCTGACTCATCAGCCAGTTCAATTGACCGACCCACCCAAGGCGCTCCGGCTGGACGACTAGCCTGAGGCGGGGATCCGAGAAGAACGGCCGGCACGCGGCTTCACATCCAGCGTCCGGAACGTCGAACGAGACGATCGCCTCCCAATCGGCGTGGGTCTGCGCCTGGATGCTGCGCAACGCGTCGGCAACGAATGCCTCGCCTTTGTAGACCGGCACGCCAATGGTGACGCGCTCGCTCATCGCCCGCGCCCCGTGACTCGATCCGCGATCACCTTGGCAAACATCGGCGCGGTCGTGAACTTACCGGTATTGACGGTGTGGTAGCGGCCATATGACTCCGGGCCAATCGTCGCCCGCGTGTGCAGGAAGCTCGCGGGATCATCTATGTCACTCGCCCCCCAGGCGAAGATGACGCCACCGCCGACGTCTGATGAGGCGATCGTCTGTGGGTCGAGCGCGGAAAGCTGCGGCACGACGGCCCGCAGCCCATGCACGATGTCGCACTGAAGGGCCTGCCGGGCGGCGTGCGAGGGTTCAACCGGCCAGGGCGGCGGCTGTCGAGCCGAGGACAGGCCAGCCAGCCCCGCCGGATACCACGAGAGGTACAGATCGCCGTTGGCGTAGCGAGTCACGTCGCCGAATGGCCCGAGGACGATCGTCGTGGACGGTGGCGTAAGACCGCGATCGACAAGCCGCACTCGTAAGAACCGTTTCATGCGGAAGATCCACGGCCGAGTCGGCTCGAGTCCGGCCGTGCCATCGATCTCCAGGCGGCTTGCCCACAACGCGTTGACGACGTGGTCGTAGGCCTCTTCGTGGTGAGCATTACCGGCATCGAACCTCACGACCGGCAGCGGACCTTCGAGACGCACGCCCGTGACGGCCAACCCGAACCGGCATCGAATGTTGGGTTCGGCGGCGAGGCACGTGCGGATCTCCGGCGCGAGCGCTTCAGGATCGATGCTGATCTCCGGCGTGCGAAACGCCGCCGTGACG
Organism: Solirubrobacteraceae bacterium; assembly: GCA_035603155.1. GTDB lineage: Bacteria > Actinomycetota > Thermoleophilia > Solirubrobacterales > Solirubrobacteraceae > Palsa-465. The sequence goes on along the minus strand of DATNKY010000530.1, from coordinate 4,107 downwards.
AGCGCGGGATCGTACGCCGCCTCGACCTCACGGCGTGTCAGACGCTGCGGCCATTCCCGGCATTCAGACCCGAAGTAGTCCGCGGGCTGACCATCGCGAAGCTCTCGGACGAACCCGACGCAGCGTCGCAGGTGTGCTTCGAGCGTCGCGGCATCGACGAGGCTCTCACGATGCAACGCGTACACGAACGGCGCCGACGCCTCGAGGCGATCGACCCGCGCGCCGATCCAACCCCGCAGGTGCGCCGCGAAGGAGAGGGCGCCAGCCACCATAATTCGCGCCGAGTGGCCCGTCGGATCGTTGGCGTAGACATAGCCGAGATGCAGTTTGCCCTCGTTGTTGGCCGACGCCTGGGTCACCGCGGCGGACTCGCGCTCGTACAGATCGACGCGCACGCCACGCGACCCGAGCTCCAGCGCCGCACACGCGCCTTGCAGACCGGCCCCCAGCACCGCGACTCGCATTGGCCGGGTCAGTTGCTCAGGAGGTATGCGATGGCCAATGGGACCCTCAATCTTCTCAATCGTTGTGCAGATATTAGGAGCGAGCCGACGGGAGGGATTCGACCCCTCACACCAGGTCCCACAACGGGACGCTCTGTTCGCGACGTTCCGCTGGTGGCACTGGTAGGCGGGACGTCTGCAGCAGCACCCTGTGCCGCCGCGACGACGTACGCCCACACCGCATCGTGAGTCGCCGCGATCACCGCCGCGGCGGCGGTCAGCAGGCGCAGAAGCCGGGCCACAATCGAGCCGCTCAGATGGCTCGGCCTTCGTAGGCCAGCGGTGGGACCGTTGGCTTGAGCGCGGGTCGGGACGGCTCAGCAGCGGTAATGTCGACCCCGCTGCCGTTCTCGATCAACGCACCGCTCCGACCCCGTGATTGGATCTGCCGTCAGGTCGGCCCGATGCGCGGCAAGTTCGGTGTGTAGCTGTTATGGATTGGCCCTGAGAGATTGCCTGTAATTAGCGTTGGGGGTTATCGCGAGTCCGGTGCAGACCGAGGAGGCCTTCTCGACCGCCGCTTGCAAGGTGAGGTTTCCCTGGTTGTAGGCGATCAGGAGCGCGAGCTCGTGGCCGAGGTCGTGAATCTTCATGTGTTCGGCCATGCAGCGGCCGAATCGTGCGTATTGACCGTTGAGCGCCTTGGCGGAGGGGTTGACGTGAACATTCGCGGGGACTGCCCCGAAGACTTCGTCGACGGTCCCGAGGTTTGCGTTTGCGGTGGTCAGCCCGTATCCAGCTTGACTGATCAGGACGGGGGTGACCTTTGGCGGAGGGGTTCCAGGCTCCCAGGCGGAGGCCGAAGATCGGCCTGTGGCCGCCGCCGTTGTCGCCTTTGTAGTCGGCGTGGTGTTGGTCGCGCCGCATCCTGCGATCGCGATCGCCCCGAAGAGTCCTACGAAGGCTCGAGTCAACGTGAACCGGCGCGTTCGTGGTTCGGTGCAAGGCCGACCAGTCGCCGCCTGGCCGATCGCGCGGCCCACCCGGCCGAAAAGCGGTGACTGGCTTCCGGGGCCTTCTACGCCTCGTTGACCGTGAGCGTCTCGTCGATCTGCCATATTGCCCCCCTCGTTCGTGTCGAGCTTGTCCCGACGAGAGCGGTCAATAGGTGACTCGGACCACGTAATCGGTGTTGTTACCGACGCTCGTTACCGCGATCTTTCCGTGCGCGTGGCGGTAGACGCCGGTGCCACCGTTGATCGACACTACTGTGGGCGCGTTGGTCGCTGAAAACGTGAGCGGCGCGGCGTTCGCGAGCAGCATCGAGCCGCTGATCGCGATCTGTCCGTCACACGTGGCCGCCCCGCCGCCCGCGGCAAAGCTCGTGATCGTGCAACGCAGGTGATCAGACGCTGTGGCCCGTTTGGCGTGGTGCTTGTGGTTGCCTGCGTAGTCGACCCCGGTGATGTCGTTGACGTCACCGATCGACGGTTGCGTGTTGGGCGCGAGCGGTTGGCCCTGTGGGGTCAGGATTGTGTTGCTTGTCTGCTTGGAGAAGTAGTGCAGGGTCACGGTCTTCGCGCTAGCCGCCGGGACGAGCACGGCCAGCGCGAGCAGTACCGCGGCCGGCGCCCAAATCGCTCTCATCAGCAGGCTGATGTAGCTCTCGTTCGACATTTTGTTGAACGGGTTTCGCATCGCGTGGGTCCTTTCAGAGTTGCCGTGTTTGTCTTCGAGCCGGCGGCTCCTCATCGAGCTCCCTCGTTTCTGAGTTCTCGACTCGCTTCGGTTTCAGCGCGCCTGCTGTTTCCGCGCGCCACTCCTGGATCGCGGAGGCGAACTCGGTCCAGCCGGTGAACCGCCGCCGGACCCCGCCGGCGGAGATCAGCGTTCCGGAGGGGGCGGCTCCGACGGTCTCCATGTCGAGCGTGGCGCGCGCACTTGGGGTCTGATCCATAGACGGATCGTCGCGTCAGTCCTGCGGTCCGGCAACGGGGTCGCTACCGAAGGATTGACCGAAGTCTTTTCCTCGAAGGGCCTTGGATGCGCGATGATCGAGGGCGGGATGGGGGTCAGATGGCAGAAACGGCGAGACCTACCGTCGACATGAGTACGGCCTCGATCTCGCCGATGGTTCTGTTAGAGCGCGAGCGTGAACGCGATCAGCTCGCGGCGATTGTGGAGGAGGCGTGCGCCGGCGACGGTCAGGTGTTGATTGTCGACGGCTCGGCGGGTGTGGGGAAAACGCGGCTGTTGGAGGAGGCTCGGCTACTCGCAGACGCGATGGGTGTAATGGTCCTGTCGGCTCGAGGCGGTGAGCTTGAACGCGACTTCAGCTTCGGCATCGTTCGAGGACTGCTGGAGCCGGTCCTGGCGCGCGCCTCCTCGCGCGAGCGCGCGGGTCTCCTATCGGGTGCGGCCCGGCTGGCGAAGCCCCTGTTCGCCGGCGCGCCCGAACAAGGCGTGGCATCACCGGACGCGGCGCACGCGACGCTGCATGGGCTGTACTGGCTGGTCGCGAATCTCTCGCAGAAGCGACCCTTGTTGCTAGCGGTCGACGATGTCCATTGGGCCGACGATCCCTCGCTGCGGTTCCTTTTGCACCTGGCGCGACGACTCGAAGGGCTGAGCGTCGCTGTGCTGGTTGCGATCCGGCCTGGTGAGACGCGGTCGCAACCGGAGCTGGCGCGCCAGCTTGTGCTCGAGGCGCGCCGCCCTGCGCTGCGGCCACGGCCACTGAGCTCCAGCGCGGTAGGGGAGCTGGTTCGCGGCGAGCTCGGCGACGACGCAGGCCCAGAGCTGTGCGCTGCGTGCCACACCGCGACGGCCGGCAACCCGTTTTTTCTGTCCGAGCTCGTGGCCGAGCTGCGCACCGAGGGCACGCCCCCGCTCGCGATCAGCGCCGAGGCGATTGGCGAGCTCGGGCCTCAGCGCATCGCCGCGTCGTTGTTGATGCGCGTCGGCCGGCTCGGCGCGGCGGCGCCCAGGTTCGCGCGGGCGGTGGCGACCCTCGGTACAGAGGCGAGTATCGGCGACGCCGCGGCGCTCGCCAGGGTAACTACCAGCGAGGCTCGCTCGCTCGCGGCGGATTTCGCTGACGCGGCCGTGTTTCAGCGCGGCGAGCCGATCCGGTTCGTCCATCCCATCGCCCGGACCGCGATCGCCGAAGAGATGCCCGAGGCGGTCCGGGCCGAACTTCACCGCCGGGCCGCTCGGATCCTCGCTGCGCGAGGCGCGCGTCCGGCGTCTGTCGCGGTGCACCTACTTGCCACCGGCCCGACCGGCGACCAAGACGTCGTCGCCGTGCTTGTTGCCGCCGCGCGGGCGGCGCTCACCGGCGGCGCGCCGGGCGTCGCCGCGCGCTACCTACGCCGAGCCCAGGCCGAGCCGCCCCTCGGAAACGCTCAGTTCGAGGTACTACACCTGCTCGGGCTGGCCGAGGTCGGCAGCGGCGACCCGGCAGGGGTCGAGCACCTACGCCAGGCAGCCGACGCCGCTCCGGCCGGACGCAGCCGCGCCGAGGTGACGCGATCGCTGGTACAGATCCTGATGCCGCAGGGACTGTTCCCCGAAGCGTTCCAGCGACTCGAGGCCGCCGCCAGCGAGCTGGACGATTCAGAGCGCGAGCTGCGGCTGCAGATGGAGGTCGAGGCGGCGAGCGCGA
>DATNKY010000514.1:0-3351 GCA_035603155.1 Solirubrobacteraceae bacterium | reverse complement strand
CACCGGCCGCGTAACTGGAGATACGTCCTTGAGCGAAAACCATCATGACCGCCCGCAGGGGCACCATCCAAACTCGACTCCTGCCGCGCCGCCACCGTCGCCCGAGCGGCTGCGACGCGTGGGTATCATCGTCGCGATCGTTGCGGTCGCGGTCGCCATCGCCGGGATTGCCATCCGCTGGGTGCACGGGCGCGACGTAAAGGAGTGGGCAAACGCGCGAGCGACGCCGTTGGTGAGCGTAATGACGCCCGGACAAGGGGTTTCCGGCCAGCAAACGACGCTGCCGGGCAATATTCAAGCATGGTACGAGGCACCGCTGTACGCACGGGTCAGCGGCTATCTCAAGAAGTGGTACGAGGACTACGGGGCGCACGTGAAGAAGGGCCAGTTATTGGCGGAGATCGATGCGCCGGACCTCGACGCGGAACTCGCCGCCGCTCAAGCCAACTTGAAGGCCGCCGAGGCTCAAGTGAAAGTCCGCGAGGCCGAAATGGAATTCGCGCGCACTACTTATGAGCGCTGGCGGGATTCGCCGACCGGCGTCGTATCGGAACAGGAACGCGAGTCGAAGAAAGCGGATTTCGCCAGCGCCTCGGCGCGGCATAATTCGGCGATCGCCGACGTCAGGTCCGACCAGGGCGTCGTCGATCGGTTGGGGGCGCTCGAGCAGTTCAAGCGCATCGTCGCTCCCTTCGACGGGGTGGTGACCGCGCGAACCACCGACATTGGCAATCTCATCAATGCCGGCAGCGGTTCCAGCACGAGCGGACCGCCCCAGCTATTCCGCGTCGCGGACGTGCACGAAATGCGGGTGTTCGTCCAGGTACCGCAAGAGCTGTCCGCGGAGATTCACAACGGACTCACGGCGGATCTCGAACTGCCGCAGTACCCGGACCGGACCTTCAAGGCGACGGTGGCGACCACCTCGGAAGCGATCAACGAAGCCGCGCGCACGTTGCTCGTCGAGCTGCACGCCGACAATGCGGACAATCTGCTGCAGCCCGGCACCTACGCGGAAGTGCATTTCCATCTTGCCTCGAACCCGGACGTCGTGCGGATCCCGACGAGCGCGCTGGTATTTCGCGAGCAAGGCATGCAGGTGGCCATCCTCGGCAAGGATAACCGCGTGGAGTTGCGCCCGGTGAAACTCGGCCGCAATCTCGGTACGGATGTCGAAGTGGTGTCGGGGTTGACACCGCAGGACCGGGTGATCGAGAGTCCGCCTGATTCTCTGAGCACAGGAGATCTGGTCCGCGCTGTCGATAACGCTCCGGCCGGCGAGGATGGCCGGCTGGCCGCCAAGCAGGCGGCCTCGGGAGCGTCCAAGGCCACGCCATGAAGGCTCGACTTTCTCCTCTGCGCTCAGGCGTCGCCGCCGCGGCGCTAGTCCTGGCGAGCTGCTCGGTCGGCCCCTCCTACCGCACGCCAAAGCCCAATGTACCGGATCGGTTTGTGGCGTCAGCCGAGGCGCGCCCGGGAAGCTCCGGCGGCGGCACATCGCCCGCGGTGCTGGATCTCGCCAGCTGGTGGAAATCGCTCGACGATCCCGAACTCGATTCGCTGGTCGATCGGGCGGTGAAGAACAACCTCGACATCGAAGTCGCGTTGGTGCGCCTCCAGCAGGCGCGCACCTACGAGGCCGAGGTGGTCGGCCACGCCCTGCCCGAGGTGGATGCCACGGCGGCCGAAGGGCGCGGCACCGGAACCGACCTGACCCGCGGACGCGCGACGCAACCGCTGGTTTCCGCGGACAACGACAGCGGCGTCCACATCAACACGCTGGCCGGATTCGACGCGGTCTGGGAACTCGATATCTTCGGCGGCTACCGGCGCGCGTTCCAGGCCGCGCGTTTCAGCGCGCAAGCCGCGGCGCAGGCGCGCTATGGCGTGATCACGGCGGTGATCTCCGATGTGGTGCGCGGCTACATCGATCTGCGCGGAGCACAGCTACAGCTCGGTATCCTCCATCAGGCGAGCGACGTGCTGCGCAAGTCCCTGGACATCGTCAACCAGCGTTACGAGCGCGGCATCACCAACGAGCTCGACGTCGAGTTGGCAACCCGCGAGCTTGACACGATCAACGCCGAGATCGCACCCGCGGAAGCGGAGGTGAAAGCGGCGCAATACGCGCTCGCCGTCCTGCTCGGCGTCTATCCCGAAAGCATCGTCGCTGAACTCGCGGCGCCGGGGATGATTCCGACCATGCCCGGCTCGGTCGCTGCCGGCGCACCGCTCGATCTCTTGAAGCGGCGGCCCGACATCCAGCAGGCCGAGCGCGAACTCGCCGCCAACACCGCGCGCATCGGCGTCGCGACCGCGCAGCTGTTCCCCCAGGTCGCTCTGGTCGGCTCGCTCGGCGCGCAGCAGGGACAGATTGCGGGCTCGAGCACACAGGTCGGCAAGCACCTCTGGTCGTTCGGTCCGGCCGCCGTCTGGCCGGTACTCGATTTCGGCTCGATCGATGCGCAAGTCGATATCGCGGACCTCGAGGCCCGCGCTAGCCTCGCGAATTACCGCGAGAGCATCTTGGCGGCGGTTCGCGAAGTGGATGAGGCGATCGATTCCTTTTCGGCGCAGCAAAGCCGTGTGCAGAATCTTCACGGCGCCTTGGCCGCAGGCCAACGTGCCGTCGATCTGGCTACCGCCCGTTATAACCGCGGTCTCACCGACTATTTGAACGTCGTCGATGCGGAACGCCAATTCTATGAGATCGAGCAGCAGGACGTGACGGCGCAAACCGCCGCGGGTGAGCAGTTCGTTCTGCTCTATCGCGCTCTGGGAGGAGGTTGGCAGAATTATCAAGCGGTGCCCAACATCCGCCAACCGCAGCCGGCAGTGATTGCCGCGTTCCGCCGCTTGCTCAGCAGCGACCGCGCATCGCCTGGGCCTCTCCCCACATCGAGCGCCGCGCCCTCGCCGCCCCCGCCCTGAGCCGAGGTTCCATGATCGCATACGGCAAGGTTCATCTTGCTGTAAGGAAACCGCGGTAGGTTCGTCCCAACAACGGGGGGAACTCGATATGAAGACAAATCAGCTGATCCCGGCGGGGATTGCTTTGGGCCTGACGCTTGCGGCTCTGACCAGTGCTACCGCAGGCGCTTCGAGCGCGGTCGGTACCAGGCACATCAAACACGTGCTTTTGCTCAGTATCGACGGGATGCACGCGGTTGATTTCTACAATTGCTCACACGGAATTGCCGGCGTGAACGGCGGCAACCCCTACTGCCCGAACATGGCAGCGTTGAGCCGTCACGCAATCAACTACGTGGCAGCTGTTTCCTCGAAGCCGTCCGATTCCTTTCCGACTGGCGGCGATCGTTTCCGGCGGTTCGCCCAAGTCGACGGGTCTGT
>DATNKY010000508.1:0-4295 GCA_035603155.1 Solirubrobacteraceae bacterium | reverse complement strand
TCACGGTGGCGCGGGGGTGGAGCTCGTCCTCGATCAGGTTCAGGAATTCGAGCCACACGCGGCCGTAGTCGGTGTAGCCGGAGATGTCGGCGACGCCGGCGTCGCGCGAGACGGCCTCGCTCGCCGCGCGGAAGTCGCGCTCGCGCTCGAACACCTCGGTCACCTCGGAGATCCGCTCGATGAACACGAACGACCGCAGCTTCCGAAACGCGTCATGGAGCGCGTGCAGGACCGACAAGAAGAAGGTGCTCGCGCTGGTGACGCTGGTCGAAACGTCGCACAGCACGAAGATCTCGGGGCGCCGCGGGCGCTGGGGGCGGTACTTGAGCTCGATCGGCACGCCGCCGGTCTGCAGCGAGGCGCGCATCGTGCGGCGCATGTCGACGTGGGCGTGGCGCTTGCGGCCCTTGAGCTCGTGACCCTGGGTCGCCAGGCGGCGCTTGAGCTGGGCGACGACGCGGTGGACCGCAGCGAGATCCTGGATCGGCCCCGTCGGCAGCGCCCGGTCGAGCTCGGTCAGCGGGCGCTTCGGCGGCAGGCTGGCGGTCCGCTCGATCAGATCGCGCTCGAGTTCGCGCCGCAGCTGCTGCTCGAAGCGCCGCAGCTGCTCGCGGCCGATGCCGTCGCGCCGCGGATCGTCCTCTGGCAGGTCCGGTTGGGGCTCGGCGCGAAGCCCCAGCGCCCGCCGGATCCGCTGCACATCCACGCCGAGCACGCCGGAGCCCTCGCCCTTGCCGAACGCCGCGATCGCGAGTCGCGCGAGGTCGCGCAGGGTGGCCTCGTCGCCGTCGCGCAGCGCCGCCGCAATCTCCCGCCGCAGCGCCTCGAGGTCGACGTCGAAGACGTCGGATCGAGAGGGCGCCTCGGTGATCTCCCGCCGCGCGGCCTCCGCCTCGGCGGCGCGGAAGAAGAACCGGTCGAACACAAGGTCGAATGTGCGGCGGTCATCGGGCGACTTCGCGAGCGTCGCCGACAGCGCTCCCTTGAATTCGTCCTGCTCGGTCCACGGGACCTGCTCCAGCGCGGCGAACGCGTCGAGCAGCTCCGAGGTCCCGAGCGCCATGCCCTCTTCGCGCAGCTCCTCGGCGAACGCCAGCAGCTGCCCGTCGAACCCGCCCGCGGGGGCATCCGGGATCTTGGCGTAGAGCCTGTTCTGTTCGCGGCGGTCGGCCACGGGCGCGGCGTTATCAGGCGGCCGGTTGGCCGTCCCCGCTCGCCGGCTCGAGCTTGACGCCCACGCGAGCGGCGACCGTGTCGAGGTCGGTGCGGTGCTTGACGATCACGCTCATCGTCTGCTTGAAGGTCTCACCGTCGATCTCGTCGGCTCCGAGCAGCAGCAGTGCCCGCGCCCAGTCGATCGACTCTGCGATGCTGGGCGGCTTCTTGAGGTCGAGCTCGCGGACCTGATGGATGATTTCGACCAGCTTGCGCGCGAGCGTCTCGTCGAGGTCGGGGGAATGGAGGCGGACGATCTCGAGCTCGTGCTCGGTCTCGGGGTAGTCGAGCCACAGGTACAGGCAGCGTCGCTTGAGCGCCTCGGTCAGCTCGCGCGTGTTGTTCGAGGTCAGCAGCACGACCGGCTGCGTGCGGGCCTCGATCCGCCCCAGCTCCGGGATCGAGATCTGGAACTCGGACAGCAGCTCGAGCAACATCGCCTCGAACTCCTGATCGGTCTTGTCGATCTCGTCGATCAGCAGCACGACCGGGTCCGGAGAGGAGATCGCGGTCATCAGCGGCCGCGGGAGCAGGAACTCCTCGCCGAAGATGTCGTCCTGGACCTCGCGCCACCCGGTCTCCCCGGCTTCGGTTTGGATCCGCAGCAGCTGCTTCTTGTAGTTCCACTCGTACAGCGCCTTCGCCTCGTCGAGCCCCTCGTAGCACTGCAGGCGCACGAGCGTCCGCCCGAGATAGCGGGCCAGAGCCTTGGCGAGCTCCGTCTTGCCGACACCAGCCGGGCCTTCGACGAGCACCGGTTTGCCGAGCTTGATGGCCAGGTATGAGACCAGCGCCGTGCTCGAACCAGGCAGATAGCCGACGCTGCGCAGGCCGGCGACGACATCGTCGACTGAGCTCGGTTCGGTGATCGTTTCGGGCATTGAGAAATCGCAGCTGTCGCGTGGCTCCGCGACCGCGAAGCGCCTTGCGGCATACGCCGCGTGACCCAAATATAGGGTTCCTGGGACCGGTGCTCGTCCTGCTCGTCTCCCAGCAGTCCCAGTTGACCCTGTTCATCGTGATCATCGCGTTCGGCGTGGTGACCGGCGTCTTCGGCCACATCATCAGCTCGCGGATCCTGATCCTGACCGGGATCCTGGTGATCGGGCTCGCGACGGCCTACTTCTCGTTCGTGCTCCAGCCCGGGCGCGGGTGAGCCTAGGCTCCGCGTCGGCTGTGGCTCAATCGATGCGACGGAAGCGCACCGTCGGCTGCTCGCCGGGGTCGGGATCGGGGCTCCGGCGGACGGTTGGCGCTTCGGGCGGAACGTCGGTCACTCGCCGAACCGTCGGCGCCTCAGGCGGATCGTCGACCTCGATCTCGTCGAGCTCGGCGAAGTTCAGGCCCCCTCCGGATCGGCGATCGCGCGCGACTCGCGGGCGGTGTGGGCGGATCTCCCGTGCACGCGCTTGCGGCGGCTCGGGCCCCCACTGATCGGCCCACAGTCTGTCGGCTTCCGGGATATCGGTCGCCGTCCGGCGCTCGCCGGGCAGCGGCGGCTCGGGCTCCTGCGCGAGCCGGATCCGCGAACCGGCGTAGGCGAGCAGCACCGCGACGGCGAGCGCGACGAAGATGCCCCACTCGATTCCAGCGGTGGTCGCGTACTGGCCGTGGCCGGTGGTGCCTTCCTTGTCAAACATCCGCCAGACGATCAGGATCGTGGTCCAGATCCCGGCCGCAGTGATCACGGCCCCGTCGCCGCCAGGCACGTGAAAGGCCTTGCCCTCGGCGCGCACGAAGAGCAGCACGAGCACGGCCACGGCCACCAGCAGCACGGCGGCCTCGACGAACGAGAACGCTCCCCAGCCAGTCAGCGACACGCTCGCCGAGCGCAGCGCCGGCGTCGTCCCGCTCGCGATCACGGTCTCCTGGTACCAGGGCAGAAACAGGGTCAGGAACAGGCCGAGGGCAGCACCCGCAGCCAGCTTGCGCTCTGACGGGAGTGTGCGCCATGCGCGTCCCACGCGACCGGGAATCGTGGCCGCGTGCCGGAGCCCATCGGCCGGGGTCGGGGGCTGACTTACACCCCTCGCTTGTCCGGAGACCCGGTCGGGATCCAGGTGCGGGGCCACCAGGGGGATTGTATGTGCCACCCCGGGCGGGCCGTCCGGGCCCGGATGGTCTGCGTGCGGACCATCGCGGGCTTTCAGACGATCGGGATGTCGCGGATCTCAGTCGCCGCGCGACCGCGCTGCTCGGTCCGCTCCAGGTACCAGTCGATCAGGGCTCGGAGCGCGAGCAGCACCTCGCGCAGCGCCTCGCCGAGGCGGCGCTGAAGCTCGGGCGGGATCCGTTCACGGAGGGCTCGCACGGCGTCCAGCAACAGCTCGATTTCACCGGGCGACGCCGGTGTCGAGCGCCCGCCGGAGTGCGGCTCGGGCTCGGGCTCGGGCTCCGGTGCGCGCGCCTGCCATCCGGCCGCCGGCGGCCGGCGCAGTGCAGCGGCCGCGGCCTCGCCGATCAGCCGCTCGGCCGCCTCAGAAGCGCGATCGAGGCGCTGCTGCAGCCGTCTCAGAGCCTCCGCAGTCAACTCCGTCTCGCTCGCGGACTCGTGGCCTGCGGACTCGCCCGCGTTCGCGCGCGGTTCGTCGGCGCTAGCCATCGAAGCGAACCTCCAGCGTGCCTTGCTCGAACGTCGCCTCGATGGGGCGCAGAGCGGCGAGGGCGGGGGGGAGCATGATCGTTCGCTTGTGGCCGTCGACTCGCACCACGAGCTCGAGTCCGAGCTGCTTGAGCGAGATGTCGCCCTTGCTCGCGAACGGGAGCGCGAGCTTGAGCCGCGCGCCGTGATCGTCGACCTCGAGCTCCTGCGTGATCTGCTCGTGCAGGACAGCGGCCGAGTCGAGCTCGGCGAACAACGCGTCGCTGAGGCGGTCGAGCATCACCGGACCTACGACCTCCTGCTCGAAGAACGGCGCGCACAGCACCGGCAGCGGCGCGAACGCTGAGTGAACGAGCTCGAGGTTCTCCTCCTGGACGCGGCGCCAGGCGGCGAAATAGTCGCCCACTCCGGCCGGGAACAACCGGTTGACGATCACCGCGTCGGTCAGATACCCGTACAGGTTCAGATACGTGAAGGT
>DATNKY010000506.1:0-2111 GCA_035603155.1 Solirubrobacteraceae bacterium | reverse complement strand
CGCGGCTGACGTGCACGAGGCCGTCGCCGTCTCCACCTGCAACCGGACCGAGCTGTACCTGGTCGTCGGGGACGCCGTCGAGGCCGAGAGCCGGACGCTCTCGATGCTCGCGCGCCAGGCCGGGATCCGCCCCACGGGACTCGCGACGGCGATCTACTCGCACCACAACTGCGACGCCGCCCGCCACCTGTACATGGTCACGGCGGGGTTGGACTCGATGGTCGTCGGCGAGGCCGAGATCCAGGGCCAGGTCAAACGCGCCTATGAGCGGGCGCTCGCGTTGGAGACCACCGGGCCGCTGACCAACCGCTTGTTCACGGCAGCGCTGGCGACCGGGAAGCGCGTCCGGACCGAAACCGCGATCGGCGAGCGCCAGCTGAGCCTGCCGGGCGTCGCGGTCGCGCTGGCACGAGAGCAGCTCGGAGAGATCGCCGGGCGCAAGGTCGTGATGATCGGTACCGGGGAGACCGGCGAGCTTGCCGCGCGGGCGCTGGCAGACGTTGGAACCAGTGCGGTGTTCGTCGCGAACCGCAGACGCGACCGTGCGCTGAGCCTCGCGCGGCGCTACGGCGGCACCACGCTCAGCTTCGACGAGCTGCCCGAGGCGCTGCTCGAAGCCGACATCGTCGTCGCCGCAACGGCGTCGCCGCACCTGCTGCTCGAGGTCGACGACATCGGGGAGGTGATGCGCGAGCGGGGCGGCCGGCCGATGCTGTTGATCGACCTCGCGGTCCCGCGTGACATCGACTCGGCGTGCGCGCAGCTGCCGGGCGTCTCACTCGCCGACATCGACGACCTGCAGGCGGTCGCCGACCGAAACCGCCGCGTCCGCCAGGCGGAGGCGCGCAAGGCGGAGGGGATCATCGAGCAGGAGATCCAGCAGTTCGCGACGTGGCTGGGGTCGCTCGAGGTGCTGCCGACGGTCGCGGCGCTGCGCGCGCATGCGACCGAACTCGCCGAGCAGGTCGTGCGCGAGAACGCGACCAAGTGGGAGACCGCGTCCGACCGGGACCTCGAGCGGGTCGACGCCCTCGCCAGGGCGATCGTCAACCGCCTTTTGCACGAACCGACCCTGCAGATGCGAGAGATGCGAGACGGCCGCGTCCACGCGCGGATGGCTCTCGTCCGGGACCTGTTCGGACTGAGCGCCGAGGAGTCGGCACTCGCCGGCGAGCGCGAACAGCCGCTGGCCGAGGTTCGTGAGCTGCCAAGGAGCGGGCGCGCGCGCGGCAGCCGGCGAACCTGATGCGGATCGGCACGCGCGGGAGCGCGCTCGCGCTGGCGCAGGCCGGGTCGGTCGCGCGGCTGCTTGCCCCCGCTGATGTTGAGGTTGTCACGGTCACGACGTCCGGTGACCGGGCTCAGTACCTCAATGACAAGTCCCGCTGGGTATCCGAGCTCGAGCGCGCGCTCCTCGAAGGGCGGATCGACGTCGCGGTCCATTCGGCCAAGGACGTCCCGACCGATCCGGTCGACGGACTGGAGCTGGTGGCGATCCCCGGGCGGGCCGACCCCCGGGACGTGATCTGCGGCGCCTCTGGGCTCGATGCGCTCGCGCCCGGGGCGAGGGTCGGCACAAGCAGCTTGCGCCGCGCCGCCCAGATCAGGGCCGCGCGAGCCGACCTCGAAGTGGTGCAGCTGCGCGGCAACGTCGACACGCGCCTGCGCAAGCTCGACGAGGGGCAAGCCGACGCGATCGTGCTCGCGCTGGCCGGGCTGCAACGGCTCGGTCGCGAGTCCGAGGCCGGAGGCGTGCTCGGGGAGCTAGTCCCGGCGGCGGGCCAGGGGGCACTAGCGATCCAGGCCCGGCCGGGGGCGCTTGCCCCGGCGACGCGGGCACGACTCAACGACGAGGCTTCGGCGGCGTGCGTCCGCGCTGAGCGAACGCTGGTCCACGCGCTGGGGGCGTCCTGCAACACGCCGGTCGGCGCTTACGCGCAGCTCGTGGCCGATGGGCGCCTGGACCTGCGCGCGTGGGTCGGGTTGCCGGACGGGTCGGCCTGGCTCGCCGATCGCGTGCAGGCTTCCCCGTCGGCGGCGGGCGACCTCTGCGCGGAGCGGATGCTCGCCGCGGGCGCCGCCCAGTTGCTGAGCGAGGCCGAGGCGACGCC
>DATNKY010000264.1:0-9460 GCA_035603155.1 Solirubrobacteraceae bacterium | reverse complement strand
GTCGGCGCCGCCACCACCGTCAGCACCGTCGGCGCCGCCACCACCGTCAGCACCGTCGGCGCCGCCACCACCGTCAGGACCGCCAAGACCGTCAGGACCCTCGGCGCCGTCTGCTCCGCCCCCCGCCCGCGCGACGAAGTGCAGCGCCAAGTCGTCGACCGGCGCCGAGCTGCGCACCTGGACCATGTCGGCCGCACCGACCCAGACCGGTTCGCCGAACGCGAGCACGGATGCCCCGGCATCGGAGTCTGCGTCGTGGCCGGTCACCGAGGCGAGCGCCCACCGGCCCCACGGCCCGCCGCGCGTTCGCGTCCGCAATTCGATCCTGACCGCGTGCCGGGCAGACGACCATTGCACGCCCGCGAGCGCAAACCGCGCCGGCGCCTCGATCACTCCGGACGTACCGTCGAGCCTCCCCACCCAGCCGCCGAACACGCGGCCGGCGGCTCCCGACCCGCGGCGCAGGACGGGAGCGCGGGCGGCCGCGTCCGCCACCGGCCCGAGCAGCACCCCGGCACCGGCCACCGCCGCGCCTCCGAGCACCGTGCGCCGCGTGAATCTCGGCGGGTCGCCGGTCACCGACGCCTCCGGTTCGCCCCCGGCGAGGGGGACCGCTCGAACTGCGGACCGGCGATCATGGCGACAGCCTCCGGGACCAGCTCACGGGGCATCCGGGGTTAGGAAAGCAGACACCCGCCGCTCGCGCGACGTTTGGCAAGCACCACACCGGCCCCTGCGCACCCGGTTCGCGCTCGCGAACACGTGCGTCGGCAGGCAAGCGCCACACCGGAGCCGTTCACGTCCCGGTTGCGCCCGCGAAGACCCGCGCCGGTAGGCTCACGCCGCGATGGCGATGGTGATCCGCAACGAGACGATCCAGATGCCCGACGGCGGCGAGATGGAAGCGTTCGTCGCGCTCCCTGAGGCGGGGCATGGGCCCGGTCTGGTGGTCCTGATGGAGATCTTCGGCGTCGGCTCCTACATCCGGCGCGCCACCGAGCGCCTGGCGGAGCTCGGCTACGTCGCGCTCGCGCCGGACCTGTACCGCCGCACCGACCCCGGGCTCGAGCTCGAGCACGACCAGGCGGGACTGCGGGCGGCGGGGGAGGCCGTCGGCAGGCTCGACGTTGCCGGCGCGGTGCAGGACTCGCTCGCCGCGCTCGAGTACGTGAAGGGGCTGTCAGAGGTCGATGGGCCGGTCGGCGTACTCGGCTTCTGCCTCGGCGGCTCGCTCGCATTCGCCGTGGCGGCGGAGGGCGACCCGGCGGTCGCCGTCAGCTACTACGGCTCGACCGTCGCCGACGCGCTCGGGGACCGCGACCGGATCAGCTGCGCGGTTCAGTTTCACTTCGGCGCCGAGGATCCCTACATCCCCGTTTCGCAGGCCGAGCTCGTGGCCGCCGCGGCGGCGCGCCGCCCCGACTGGGAGTGCCACATCCAGCCGGATGGGGGCCACGCGTTTGACAACCACGACTCCGAGATGTTCCACCGGCCGGAGGCGGCCGAGCGAGCCTGGGGGCTGACCTCGGACTTCCTCGCGCGCGAGCTCCCGACCTCGGCAGCCGCGCCGACCGGCACGTAGCCCAAACCCCGAGCAGCCTCAGCGCAGCGGCGCCGACCGGCACGTAGTCCAAACCCCGAGCAGCCTCAGCGCAGCCGCGCGGTGGCGCGCACGATGAACCCGCCCGCGGTCGCCGTGGCGCCCACGCTCTGCACCTTGACGCGCGGATCCGAGAAGACCGTGACCGTCGCGAGCGCGCCGAACGGGACGTCGGGCACCACGACCAGCTTGCCGTCGTGCGCCCCGACGGTCGCGTCGACCGCGCCGCTGACGCCGAACAGCGTGGCGGTGCCGCGTAAAGTGAGGCTCCCGTCACCAGAGGCGACGGGCGTCACCGACCGCAGCACGGGGAGCGCGGTGCGGATGTCGGCCTCGGTCACGCGCGCGGTACCGGTCAGCTGGTCCCCGTGCTTGTGCAGGACCGCGCCACGGAGCGTCAGCAGCCCGGTCTGCAAGTCGTTGACGGATGCGGTCAGCGTTCCGACGCCGCCGGCCTGATCGAGCAGGTTGGACAGCCTTCCCGGGCTCGAGCGGTAGCGCCCGAGCCGCACGTTGACCGTGTCGGCGTGATGCCACAGCAGCTCGATCGCCGGGAACGCGGACACGTCCACCGACACCACTTCTCCGGAGCCCTGAAGCCGGTCGCGGATGCGGTGTTCGGCGATCCCGGGCAGCACCAGCTGCGCGACCGCCAGCACTGCCACGATCAGCAGGACCGCGCCGAGCGCAGCTAGCCGGCGCATCGCCGTGTGCCGGCGCTCATTACCGAAGACCTTCTTACGCGACCAAGGCGCGGGCGGCAGCGACGGCCTGGTCCATTAGCCGCCGGACGTCGAGCTCCGGCTCGCTCATCCGCCTGATCATGACCCCGTCGGCCAGCGCGAGCAGGAACGTCGCCACGTCGCCGGGATCGGCCTCGAGCGCGAATACGTGGGCCTCGCTGCCGGCGCGCAATGCGTCAGCGAGCGTCAGCCGCAGCGTCCGGGCGAGTTCGGCGAGCTCGGTGGCGATCCCGCGGTTGCGCTGCGCGAGCGTCAGCAGCTCGTAGTACATGACGACCTCGCTCGACCCCTGGCCGAGCACGTCCTCGAAGCTGCGCACGAGCGCGTCGATCAGCTCGTCGGCGCCGCGTGCTCCGGCGACCGCCTGCTGCAGCAGCTCGCCGCGGATCTGACACTCGCGCCGGACGACCTCGACAACTAGCCGCTCCTTGGTCCCGAAGTAGTAGTGCAGCAACCCCCGCGAGACCCCGGCATCGCGGGCGACGTGATCGAAGGTCGAGCCGGCGATGCCCCGTGCGGCCACGCTGGCACGCATCGCCTCGACGATCCGGGCCGCCTTGTCGCTGGGCAACGGTCGGACTGCAGCAGCCTCCATCCGGCGCGATTGTAGTGGCGCCACGGCGACCTCCGATCCACAGGCGCGGCACGCCTTAAAGCCCGAAGGCGCCCCGATCGGGGGCGCCCTCACGCAAGGCAGGTGGTGTGAGCCGAGCTAGGCGGCGGTGACCGGCGTCGCCGGAGGCGTGGTAGCGCTCCCGGCGGGCGGCGTGTACTGGAACTCCTCCTCGGCACCGAACAGGGTGTCGAGCACCTTGGACCGGAGACCCTCGCTGAGCGCCAGGGCCAGCGCGGCCCCCGCGAACACGATCAGCAGCTTGCGCCCCAGGTGGCGCTTGCGCTTGGGTGGCTTGGCCGCCTCGCTCAGCTTCGCGGACGCCTCGCGGATCGCCACGGCCGCGTCCTGAAGGTCCGAGCGAAGCTTCTTGTCCTCGAGCAGCACCTTGGGGACGACCTTGCCGTTGTGGATCCGCGAGTAGGCGCTCTTGGTCGCCTCGAGCGCGTTGACCATATCCTTGCGCAGCTTCGGGTCCTCGATCAGGCGCTGGATATAGGGGTTGTTCCGGGTCTTGTGGGCCAGCTCGGCGGCAGTCAGCGCCGCCTTGGCCTGCTTCTTCGATGGCATACACAGCTCCTCAACGACGACGGCGGATCACGTCAGGATACGCGATACCCCGCGGCTCGCCGTCGCGCGAGCGCAGCCTTGAGAACCTCGTCGATCGAGGAGACGAACACAAAGTTGATCGACTTGCGGAGATGGGCCGGGATCTCGTCGATGTCCTGCTCGTTGAGCGCCGGAGCGATCACCGTGCGGATTCCGTTGCGCTGAGCGGCGAGCGCCTTCTCCTTCAGGCCGCCGATCGGGAGCACCTGACCGGTCAGCGTCACCTCGCCGGTCATCGCGACATCGGACCGCACCGCGCGGCCCGACAGCAGTGACGCGAGTGCCGTGACCATCGCGACCCCGGCGCTCGGGCCATCCTTTGGGGTCGCGCCGGCAGGGACGTGGATGTGGATGTCGTGATCCGAGAACCAGTCGTCGGCCAACTCGGGCACGAGTTCGTGCGCGTTGGAGCGGATGTAGGTGAGCGCGGCCTGGGCCGATTCACGCATCACGTCTCCGAGCTGCCCGGTCGTGACCAGGCGACCACGGCCGGGCGGCGCGCTCGCCTCGATGAACAGCACCTCGCCACCAACCGGAGTCCAGGCGAGGCCGGTGGCGACGCCGGGCCGCGACGTGCGCCGGCGCGCCTCGGAGAAGAACTTGCGCTTGCCGAGCAGCTCGCGGACCCGCGGCTCCGTGATCGACAGCTTTCGCTCGAGCGTGCCCTCGGCGACGCGCCTGGCGACCTTGCGGCAGACCGTTCCGATCTCGCGCTCGAGCTGACGCACCCCCGCCTCGCGTGTGTAATCGGAGATGATCACGCGGAGCGCAGAGTCGGTGAACGCGATCCGGCGGGAGGTGAGGCCGTTTCGCTCGATCTGCCTGGGCACCAGGTATTGCTTGGCGATCTCGAGCTTCTCCGACGCGGTGTAGCCGGCCAGCTGGATGACCTCCATCCGGTCGCGGAGCGGCGGCGGGATCGTGTCGAGCGTGTTGGCCGTCGTCACGAAGATCACGTCGGCGAGCGAGAACGGGAGGTCGAGGTAGTGATCGCGGAAGCTGTCGTTCTGCTCGGGGTCGAGCACCTCGAGCATCGCGCTCGCGGGATCGCCACGGAAGTCCGCCCCCAGCTTGTCGATCTCGTCGATCATCAGCAACGGGTTGTTCGCGCCGGCGTCGCGCATCGCGCGGATGATCACGCCGGGCAGCGCACCGATGTAGGTCCGGCGGTGGCCGCGGATCTCGGCCTCGTCCCGGACGCCGCCAACGCTGATCCGTTCGAACCGCCGTCCCAGAGCCCGCGCCATCGAGCGTCCAAGCGATGTCTTGCCGACTCCCGGCGGTCCGACGAACACGAGGATCGAGCCCCTGGCGTCCGGCTTCAGCGAACGGACCGCGAGAAACTCGAGGATCCGGTCCTTGACCTGCTCGATGTCGTAATGATCGGCGTCGAGAACCCGCCGCGCGTGGCCCAGATCGAGATTGTCCTCGGTCGACGTGTCCCACGGTAGCGACGCGATCCACTCCAGGTAGCTGCGCACGACGCCGTACTCGGCCATCGCCGGCTGCAGGCGCTCGAGCCTCGAGAGCTCGCGGTCGACCTGCTTGCGCGGCTCCTCGGGAAGCTCGATCGCCGCGAGCTGATCGCGCAGGGCGTTGACCTCGGCGGCGATCTCATCGCCCTCCCCCAGCTCTTCCTGGATCGCTTTCATCTGCTGGCGCAGGAAGTACTCCCGCTGCCCCTTGTCGAACTCGGACTGGACCTGCGATTGGATCTTGGTGCCGAGCGCGACGACCTCGAGCTCGCGCGCGAGGATCTCCGATAGCCGGCGCAGCCGCTTGGCGACGTCGAGCTCCTCGAGCAGCTCCTGCTTCTCCTCGGTCCGCAGGCGCAGCGCGCCCGCGATCACGTTGCTGAGCGCGATCGGGTCGTCGACGTTGGCGACCATCACCTGGAGCTCCTCGGGGAGGTACGGCACCTGGCCGACGATGCTCGTGAACGTCTGCTGGACGTTGCGCATCAGCGCCAACAGCTCGACGCTTTCGCTCACGATGTCAGGGGCCTGAGCGACCTTGGCTACCAGGTACGGCTCGGTCTGGACCCAGTCCTCGATCCGCACTCGCTGGCCGCCCGCGACGAGCACGCGGACCGAGCCGTCCGGCAGCCGAATCATGCGCGCGACGGTCCCGAGCACCCCGACCGAGTAGAGCTGATCGGGTCCCGGCGCCTCGACTTCCGGGTCACGTCCGGCGACCATCACGATCGAGCGATCGCCGCGCAGCACGTCGTTGATCAGCTCGATGCTGCGCTCCTGGCCGATGTTGAGCGGAACCGGCATCTCGGGGAACGTGACCGTGTCGCGCAGCGGCAGCACGGCGATCTGATCCGGCAGTTGTCGAATCCCGGCGACGGCCACATCGCGCGCGCCCTCGGCGGGGACGCCGACCTCGATCATCGCGACTCCCGGCTCTCGATCGGAACCGAGCGAAGGCGCACGGGCCGCTGCGCGAGTGGCAGCTCCACGCGCAGCATGCCGTCCTCGTAGCGCGCGACCGCCTCGTCGCTGCGCACGTCGGCGCCGAGTTCGATCACTCTGCGAAACGGGCCGCGGACGATCTCGACCTGTTGATAGACGTCACCCTCGGGCCGCATCGGCCCTCGAACGCCGGCGATGATCAACGTCCGTCGCTCGATCGCAAGCTCGAGGCGCCCGACCTCGATCCCGGCGAGATCGGCCGTCACGACCGCGAGCGCCGGCTCCGACGTGTAGGCGACGTCGACGGCCGGCCACGCGCCGCTGTTGCGGGACAGGCCCGTACGCTCGAACATGTCACCGAACAGCTCGTCCATCTCGCGGCGCATGCGGTCGAAGTTCGCGAACAGATCGCGCTCTGACATCTGACCTGAAGGGTAGCCCGGCGGGCCGGCGCCCGGGTCGAGGGCCGAACTCGCGGCGCCGGCCCCGCCGAGGCGCGGTAACCGCAACCGGGGCAAGCTGGTCAGACGGTGTAGATGTCGCCCTCGCGTGCGAGCTCGACGGGGCCGCCGTACGTCCGGACGGCCTCGGCGCGCGCCCAGTCCGGATCCATCTCGTCCGAGTAATGGGTCAGCACCATCCGTCTCGCGCTGGCCCTGTGTCCGTGCTCGCCGGCCTCGCCCGGCGTCAGGTGTCCGCGGATCCCGGTTCGCTCGGGCCTCGGCAGGGTCCCTTCGATCAGCAGCAGGTCGGTGTCGCGCGCGAATCGCACGAGCTGTTCATTCGGGCTGCAGTCGGCGCTGAACGTGAACCGCGAGCCGTTGCTCGAGAGCTCGATCGCGTACGTGACGGTGTAGTGCGGCACCTCGCAGAAGCGGACCTGGAACGGGCCGATCGTGAGCTCGTCGTGCCCGCCGTACTCGTGCATCCTGAACGCGTTGTCCATCAGGTCGTCTGGGCCCCAGCAGGCGACCATCTTGCGGAACACCGCTGGAGCGCCGCTCGGCACGTAGAGGGGCGGTCGGGCCGGATGCTCGGTGCCGGGATGGCCGGCCACCGGTACCGGCTGCTGGCGGGGCGCATAGCACAGCGCATAGGCGAACGGGACCAGATCGAGGAAGTGATCGGCGTGGAGATGGCTGATCAGGATCGCGTTGACGTCGACGTAGTCGACCAGCGGTCGCAGCTTGGAGAAGACGCCGTTGCCGCAGTCGAGAACGAGCTTGAAGTCGCCCTCCTGAACCAGATAGCCGCTGCATGCCCCGGCCGCGTCCTGCCATGACGGCGACTTGCCCAACACCGTTACTTGCACTGCGCTCCTCTCTTCTAGGTGGCCCGGGCCAGGTGAGGGCTCCGCTCCCGGACACTGTAGACACGCGTTCGGGCCGTTGTGTGCGATCGGTCCAGTGAAGGGATTCGCCCTCCGGGACCGCCGCCGCGAGCGCGCCGCGCTCAGTGACCGTCGCCGTCAGAGCCGCCGTGGCGACTGGTATCCATGATCCAGCCCAGCAGGACGGCGAGGAGCACAAACGCAACGAATCCGCCGACCAAGGGCCAGTACATGGAAGGAAACATATAAGAGCGTGCGGGTGCAGTGCGCGGGCGCGCCGTCCGGGCGTCGTCTGGCGGACCGCGCGCGAGTGCTACGCGTGCAGCGTCACCTGCTCGTTCGGTGACGGGAACGCCCACGCGACCTGCATCCGCCGCTCGTGACGAAACACGAACCGCATCTGACTCGGAGGCCGCAGCCCGTCGGGATGCGCCGGGCGGAAGGTCGCGCACGGTCCCGAGCTCTCGATCGCGCAGAGCAGATTCTGATGAAAAAAGCAGTTCTCGCAGCTCGCTTTCGCAGCCGCGGCGCGACCATTGGCCATGCCCGGTTCACATCCCCTCTTGCTGATAGACCCAACCGTCCGACGCGGGCATCAAAGCGAATCTCACCCCCCTCGCGCAACGACGATTGTCGGAAAACGCAGGAACTT
Source organism: Solirubrobacteraceae bacterium (assembly GCA_035603155.1). Lineage (GTDB taxonomy): Bacteria > Actinomycetota > Thermoleophilia > Solirubrobacterales > Solirubrobacteraceae > Palsa-465. The sequence continues at coordinate 1,496 of DATNKY010000264.1, read as the reverse complement.
CCGAAGACCATCAATCCCTGCAAACTGCGCGGTTCTTTGGCTCCCGGGTGAGCGGCGCCCGCATTTTCCGTAGCTTTGCCGACATGCCCGAGGTCGATCTCAAGCTGATCTCGCTCGCTGAGTACGAGCGAGCGGCCGCGTCGATGCTCGATCCGGCCAGCCACAGCTACCTCGCCGGCGGCGCGACCGACGAGACGACGATGCGCGACAACGTCGACGCCTGGAGCCGGTTGGCGATCCGCCCACGGATGCTGGTCGGCGTCGGAACCCCGGACCTGACCGTCGAGCTGCTCGGCCGTCGGCGCCCCCACCCCGTGCTGATCGCCCCGATGGCCTTCCATCGCCTCGCGCACCCCGATGGGGAGATTGCCACCGCGCGCGCGGCGCAGGCGACGGGCACGATCATGTGCCTGTCGACGCTCGCGACGACCTCGCCCGCGGTGCTCGCCGAGGCCGTGCCCGACGTCGCGCGCTGGTTTCAGCTCTACGTATTCAAGGATCGGGGCGTCAGCCGCGAGCTCGTCGCCCAGGCCACGGCGCGGGGGTTCGAGGCGCTGGTCGTGACCGTCGACCTGCCGGCGTTCGGGATCCGCGAACGCGAGATGCGCTCGGGGGTCCGCGCCCCGGCGATCGAGCAGGTGCAGGCCGCGGCGGCGGCGGGGGCGCGCGGCCAGATGACGCCCGGCGCGCTCGCAGCCCTGGTCGATCCGACGCTGACCTGGCGCGACATCGAGCAGTTCGCCGCCGAGTGCCGACTCCCTGTGATCGTCAAGGGGATCCTGACCGCCGAGGACGCCCACATCGCGGCCGAGAACGGTGCCGCGGGCGTGGTCGTCTCAAACCACGGGGGTAGGCAACTCGACACGGTCCTCTCCGGCGCCGATGCGCTCGTCGAAGTGGTGGACGCGATCGGCGACCGCCTGGATGTCCTCGTCGATGGTGGAATCCGCCGCGGGACGGACGTGCTCAAGGCGCTCGCGCTCGGTGCGCGGGCGGTCCTCGTCGGCCGCCCGGTGCTCAGCGGGCTGGTGGTCGACGGCGCGGCCGGTGCAGAGCGCGTACTGGAGATCCTGATCGGCGAGTTCCGCAACGCGCTCGAGCTCGCCGGTGCGCCAGAGACGGCGCGCCTCGACCGCACCTTCGTCCAGCGGGCGCTCTGGGCGCCCACAACCGGGTGAACATCCTCGTCACCGGCGTCACCGGGTACGTCGGCGCCGCCGTCGTGCCCCGACTGTTACGCGATGGTCACGCAGTCCGTGGCTTCGCCCGGGACCCGACACGAGTGGCGCTCGAGATCCCGACCGTCCGAGGCGACGCCGTCTCGGGCGACGGACTTGCTCAGGCGTTGGACGGGATCGATGTCGCGTATTACCTGATTCATTCGATGGAGCCCCTCGCCGCCAATGGGTCTTTCGCGAGTGTCGAGCAGCTCGCGGCACGGCGGTTTGCGGATGCAGCAGTAGAGGCGGGCGTCGGCCGGATCGTGTACCTCGGAG
>DATNKY010000375.1:0-3309 GCA_035603155.1 Solirubrobacteraceae bacterium | reverse complement strand
GACCGGCCTCGGTGGCGCGGTGCCGATGGCCAACCTCGGCACGGGTGAGGTGATCTTCGGCGGGGTCGGTAGCGGCCTGTACATCATGCTGCTCTACGTCCTACTCGCGGTGTTCATCGGCGGGCTGATGGTCGGGCGAACGCCCGAGCTGCTGGGCAAGAAGATCGAGGCCAGGGAGATCAAGCTCGCGTCGCTCGGGATTCTGATCACGCCGCTGACCGCGCTGAGCACGACCGCGTTGGCGATCGCCGACCACGCCGGGCGCGCGTCGATCTTCAATGGCGGGCCGCAGGGCTTCTCAGAGACCTTCTACGCCTACCTGTCGCAGGCCAACAACAACGGGTCGGCGTTCGCCGGCTACACCGGCTTCATCCAACCCAACGCCGGCAACCTCGGCTCGCACGGCATCACCTTCGCCAACTTGCTCGGCAGCCTTGATCTCGCGTTTGCGCGCTACGTGCCGATCCTGTTCGTGCTCGCCGTCGCCGGTTCGCTGGCCGGCAAGCGCGTCGCGCCGGCCGGGCTGGGGACGATGCCCACTGACAACCCGACGTTCGTCGTGCTGCTGATCGCAGTGATCGTCCTCGTCGGGGCACTGACGTTCTTCCCCGCTCTGCTGCTCGGACCGATTCTCCAGAGCATAACCGGACACCTGTTCTAACGATGAGCATCTCTCGCAACGCAATCACAGCCGGACTAATCATGATCGTCCTCACGATCCTGCTGGGGATCGCCTACCCATTGGCGATCACCGGCATCAGCCAAGTCCTCTTCCCAGGCAACGCCAACGGCCAGAAGATCTACGTCCATGGCCGGCTGGTCGGCTCAAAGATCATCGGCCAGAGCTTCGCCGACCAGGTCGTCAAGAACGGCAAGCCGCAGGTCGACACGAGCGGCAACCCGATCACGAGCCCCAACCCGCGGTACTTCCAGTCGAGGGCCTCAGCGACCGTGCCGCCCAACAACGCTGCCGCGACGACGTTCTCGAACCTCGGCCCGAACAACAACACGACCGCGGAAGAGATCAAGGCGAACCTCGAGGCATACCTGCAACTCAACAAGCCATACGACCCCAGCCTGACCAAAGCCACGGTCCCGGTCGATGCCGCCAACAGCTCCGCGTCAGGCATCGATCCCGACATCTCGCAAGCAAATGCGTCGATCCAAGCGCACCGCATCGCCGCCGTGCGCCAAATCCCCGTCCCCAAGATCGATGCCCTAATCGCTAACTACACAACACCGCGATCACTCGGAATCTTCGGCGAGCCCGCCGTCAATGTGCTCGAGCTCAATCTCGCCCTCGACCGCCTCGAAGGAGGGCACTGATGTCGGCGATGCCAGCAGCCCAAGCGCGTCGGTCCACATCACTATTCGACCGCGAGATCGTTCGCCGCGCGCTGCTCGACAGCCTCCGCAAGCTCGACCCGCGCGTGCAGATCCGCAACCCCGTGATGTTCGTGGTCGAGGTCGGCGCCCTGATCACGACGTTCACTTGGCTCAAGCAGTTGTTTGGCGGACAAGCGCTCGGCGGCAACGACCCCGCTTGGTACACGTTCGTGATCTCCGTGTGGCTGTGGTTGACGGTTGTGTTCGCGAACATGGCTGAGGCGTTCGCCGAGGGCCGCGGTCGCGCACAAGCGGACACGCTGCGCGCGATGCGCCAGGAGACGGTCGCGCATATGCGCGATGGCAGCGAGAAGAAGGCCTCCGAGCTGACGCGCGGCGATGTCGTGACGGTGGACGCTGGCGAGCTGATCCCCGGGGACGGGACTGTGATCGAGGGGATCGCGACCGTCGACGAGTCGGCAATCACGGGAGAGTCCGCGCCTGTGATCCGCGAGTCCGGCGGTGACCGTTCCGCGGTCACGGGCGGTACCCGCGTGACCTCCGACCGGATCGTGGTCGAGATCACCCAGGAGCCTGGGCAGTCGTTCATGGATCGGATGATCGCGCTGGTCGAGGGCGCGGAGCGGCGCAAGACCCCGAACGAGATCGCGCTCGGGATCCTGCTCGCGGCGCTCACGCTGGTGTTCATCATCGTCGTCGCGGCGCTGCGTCCGTTCGGTCTGTTCGCTGATACCTCGATCTCGGACACAACCCTGATCTCGCTGCTGGTCGCGCTGATCCCGACCACGATCGGGGCACTGCTCTCAGCGATCGGGATCGCGGGCATGGACAGGCTGGTGCGCCGCAATGTCCTGGCACTCTCGGGCCGAGCTGTCGAGGCGTCCGGCGATGTGGACGTGTTGCTGCTCGACAAGACGGGGACGATCACCCTCGGTAATCGCCAAGCCTCCGAGTTCATCCCGATGCCCGGCGTCGATGAGGTCGAGCTGGCGCGGATCGCTCAGCTCGCGTCCCTCGCCGACGAGACCCCCGAGGGCCGCTCGATCGTCGTGCTCGCCAAGCAGTACGGCATCCGCGAGCACGACATGACCGAGCTGCACGCCGAGTTCGTCCCGTTCACCGCGCAGACCCGGATGAGCGGGATCAACTACGACGGCCATCAGCTGCGCAAGGGCGCCGGCGACGCCATCGTCAAGTTCGCCGAGGACGAGGGCGGCCGAGTGCCTCCAGAGCTCAACGCTGCGCTCGACCGGATCAGCCGCGAGGGCGGCACCCCGCTCGCCGTTGCGCGAGACAGCCAGATCCTCGGCGTGATCTACCTCAAGGACACGATCAAGGAGGGAATGTGGGAGCGCTTCGACCAACTGCGCGCAATGGGCATCCGCACCGTGATGGTGACCGGCGACAACCGACTCACCGCAGCCAAGATCGCCGAGGAGGCCGGCGTCGATGACTTCCTTGCCCAGGCCACCCCCGAAGCGAAGCTGGGACTGATCAAGGAGCGCCAGCAGGAGGGCTACATGGTCGCCATGACCGGCGACGGCACCAACGACGCGCCCGCGCTCGCGCAGGCAGACGTCGGCGTGGCGATGAACACCGGCACCCAAGCCGCCCGCGAGGCAGGGAACATGGTCGACCTGGACTCCAACCCGACGAAGCTGATCGAGATCGTCGAGGTCGGCAAGCAGCTGCTGATCACCCGCGGCGCTCTGACCACGTTCTCGATCGCCAACGATGTCGCCAAGTACTTCGCGATCCTGCCCGCTATGTTCGCGGCGACCTGGGCGGCGTCGGGCCAGACCAACGGCCCCCTGCACTCTCTCAACATCATGGATCTCGGTTCGCCGCAGTCGGCGATCGTCTCGGCGATCATCTTCAACGCGCTCGTGATTCCGCTGCTGATACCGCTGTCACTGCGCGGCGTGCGCTACCGGCCCATCGGCGCCAGCGGCCTGCTGCGGC
>DATNKY010000299.1:0-4170 GCA_035603155.1 Solirubrobacteraceae bacterium | reverse complement strand
GGCCGGGTCAGAGCCAGCCTCCGCCTCGGTCAGCGCGAACGCGGCCGTCACCGCCCCGGAGGCGAGTCCGGGTAGCAGGTGGCGCTTCTGCTCGTCCGTGCCGCCCTCGATCAGCACATGGCCGGCGATGCCGTTGTTGGTCCCGAACATCGACCGGAACGCCGGTGTCGTGTAGCCCAGCTCGAACACGAGCTGCACCTCCTCGGTCATGGTCATGCCAAGCCCACCGTGCTCGATGGGAAGCGCGAACCCATAGAGGCCCATGTCGATGGCCTGCTGACGGATGCGCCCGGGGATCGCGTCGCTCTCGTCGATCGTCGTCTCTTCCGGGACTACCTCGGAGCGCACGAATTGCCTTACCGCGCGCACCATGTCCTGCAAGTCCTCATGCTCCATCGTTTATCTCCTGGCCAAGTGCACCCGCGCTCGCGCGCGACTAGAGCCCAACATTCTCGAAGATTGCGGTCATTCCCTGGCCACCCCCGATGCACATGCTCTCGAGCCCGTAGCGCCCACCGCGACGGCGCAACTCCCGCAGCAAAGTGGCCAGGATCCTCCCGCCCGTCGCTCCGACAGGATGACCGAGTGAGATGCCCGACCCGTGTACGTTGACGCGCTCGAGGCCATCGGGCAGATCCCACTCGTGTAGGACTGCGAGCACCTGTGCCGCAAACGCCTCGTTGAGCTCAATGAGGTCCATGTCCTCCATCCTCAACCCGGCTCGCTCAAGGGCCCGCCGAGTCGACGGGACGGGACCTATACCCATGTTCGCCGGCGCCACACCCGCGACTGCCCACGTCACGAGGCGGGCGAACGGCTGCAAGCCGAGCTCTGACGCCTTGTCCGGGTGGGTGACGATGCACACGGCCGCGGCGTCGTTCTGAGAGCTCGCGTTCCCGGCGGTCACCGTCGCCTCGGGATCGGCGCGCGCCATCAGTGCCCGCAGGTTGCCGAGCCGCTCGAGCGTCGTGTCCGAACGCGGGTGCTCGTCACGCTCGATCAGCCTCTCATCCTCCCGGCTCTTGACGGACACAGGAACGATCTCCTCAGCGAATACGCCGCTCTCTTGAGCGGCAACCGCGAGGTAGTGCGAGCGCAGTGCGAGCTCGTCCTGCTCCGTGCGCGAGATCCCGTACTGGCGGCGCAGGTTCTCAGCCGTTTCGATCATGCCGCCGGGCACCGGAAAGTGGAGTCCGCCGGCTGTCACCCGGCCCCGCGCCAGGCGATCCTCCAACGTCACGCTGCCGCCCTTGATGCCCCAGCGCAGACCCATCGCATAGAACTCGGCCTGACTCATACTCTCGGCACCTCCCGCGAGAATGAGATCCGCAACACCGGTTTGGACCTCCATGCAGCCGAGCATGATCGCCTGAAGGCCAGAGCCGCAGCGCCGGTCGAGCTGAAGCCCTGGAACCTCGGTCGGCAGACCCGCGTCGAGCGCGGCCACCCGACCGATCGCCGGCGCCTCGCCATTCGGATAGCACTGGCCGAGGAGCACGTCGTCGATCTCCAGGGGCGGCAGCGATGTCCGCCGGAGAAGCTCCCGGATGACCGTCGCGGCAAGCTCTGCGGGCGGCATGTCGCGGAAACCGCCGCCGAAACCGCCGACGGCTGTTCTCAGCGGCTCGCAGATCACAGCTTCGCGCACGGTCGGAGAGCTTGCCATAAATCGCACGCCGGTATATGGCACGGGTGGCGCCTTCGCGAGACCCTGACCCGATAGGACTCGTGTCTGCGTTGCGCCTTCGCATCAATGCAGTCGCGCACCCCGGTGCCGGGCAAACGACGACTGCGGACGAGCATCAGGTCTGCGCCCGGACGAGCCGGACGCTTCCGCTTCGCCCGGGATAAGCTCTCCAACAGGCATCTCTGCCGCCATGTCGTGTTTCCTTTCGTAGAAAATGTATGACTATCGGTTGCGCGGTGGTCGGGCGGTCAGCCAATGCTGTTTAGCTCAGTAAGCTCGTTCTCGGAGAGGGCGAGCGCAGCGCCCTTGATGTTGTTGCGCAGGTGCGCGACGGATGAGGTGCCGGGGATCAGCAGGACGTTCGGGGAGCGCTGTAGCAACCATGCGAGAGCGACGGCCATCGGTGTGGCCTCCAGACGGGTGGCCACCGACTCGAGTGTGTCGGACTGAAGTGGGGTGAAGCCGCCGAGCGGGAAGTAAGGCACGTAGGCGATGCCCTGTGCGGCGAGGGACTCGATCAACTCGTCGTCGACCCGATGGGCGAGGTTGTAGAAGTTCTGCACGCACACGATCGGTGCGATCGACTGGGCCTCGGCGACCTGCTCCGCAGAGACGGTGCTGATGCCGAGATGCTTGATCAGTCCTTCCTGCTGCATCTCAGCGAGCGCGGTGAAAGGTTCGGCGATCGAGCCCGGCTCAGGGCTGTCGAACCCCCCGACGCGGAGGTTGACCACGTCGAGTGCTTCGAGGCCGAGGTGAATGAGGTTGTCGTGCACGGCCTGGCGCAACTGCTCGGGAGACCGCGCGTGCGGCCAGCCGCCCTTTGCGTCGCGATACGCCCCAACCTTGGTGACGATATGCAGCTCGTCCGGGTATGGGTGCAGGGCCTCCTTGATGATCTGGTTCGTGATGTGTGGGCCGTAGTAGTCGCTGGTGTCGATATGCGTGATGCCCAGTTCGATTGCCTCGCGCAACACGGCTACCGCGGCGTCACGGTCCTTTGGCGGCCCGAAGACGCCGGGACCGGCGAGCTGCATCGCGCCGTAACCCACACGAGTGACCGTCAGGTCCTCGGCCATGGTGAACGTGCCGCCGGGAAGTGTCTGCGCTGCCATCTGCAATCCCTCGTTTCGTAGTCGTAGGTCGACGGGCGTCCGGGCAATCGAGTCCGACCGGACCACTCCATTGATAGACGCATCGTGAGCGCCGTTGGTGCGGATGTGTTTGGCGAGGGCGGATGGGTGACGGGTTTCGCTTACGCCACCTGCGTGGTGGCCGACAGCCGGTCGACCTCCGCGTGCGTCAGCTTCAGCCTGGCGGCGGACAGGATCTGATCGAGCTGCTCTGTCGTGCGCGCGCTGGCGATCGGGGCGACGACCCGCGGCTGGGCGAGCAGCCAGGCGAGCGAGACGGCGGCCACCGCCGTCTCGTGGGCTGCCGCGATCTCGTCGAGCGCCTCCAGTACCGCCGCGCCCGCGTTGTCGAGGTAAGCACGGGCGGCCTCGGCGCGCTCTGATTCCACGGTCTCACCGCCAGGCCGGTACTTGCCGGTCAGAAAGCCCTTGGCCAGCGCGAAGTAGGGCAACACGGCAAGATCCCATGCCTCGGTGAGGGGCAGCAGTGTGCGCTCAAAGTCGCGCTCGACGAGGTTGTAGTGCGGTTGCAGGACCGTGAACTCTGCAAGCCCATGCGTGCGCTGGAAATCGAGTGCCGCGGCGAGCCGCTGCGCCGTGTAGTTGGAGGCGCCGATGTGGCGGACCGTGCCCGCCTTGACGAGTGCGTCGAATGCGCGTAGCGACTCCTCCAATGGCGTCTCCTTATCGTCGAAGTGCGCGTAGTAAAGGTCGATACGATCGGTTTGCAGGCGCTCAAGCGAGGCGTGCGCCTCGCGCTCGATCGTGCCCGCCCGTAGGTTGCGGAGGGCCCCGTGGCCGCCGCCGACCTTCGTGGCCAGGACGATCTGGTCACGGTTCCCGCGATCGGCGATCCAGCGCCCGATGATCGTCTCCGAGCGGCCGTGCTCGACGAGGTAGGAGTTCGCGGTGTCGATGAAGTTGCCGCCCGCGCCGGTGTATGCGTCGAGGATGGCGTGAGACTGCGGCTCATCGGCGGTCCAGCCGAACACGTTGCCGCCGAGGCAGATACGGAATACGTCGAGGTCGGTGCGTCCGAGAGCGGTCATGTTCCCACGGTAGCCGTTGACGCGGTGCAACGTAGGAGACGTCCGGTACGAGCCCAGCGAGACGATCGAAACGGACGAGCTGCGAGTGGATTGGTGTTTGGGTTGGCTGTGATTGACGCCTGCTCCCATGTCAGTGCTCGGTAGTTGCGGTCGGCTGACGGACGGAGCGTTCGTCGCGCTCCGCCCGCTGTTTGATGTGTTGTGGTCTTTCAGAGGCGTAGGCCGGCAGTCGCGGACATCATCGGAGCCCGTCTTGTGTGGACGGCGGCGATGATCTCCTCGGTGTCGATGCCCTGAAGGT
>DATNKY010000631.1:0-10290 GCA_035603155.1 Solirubrobacteraceae bacterium | reverse complement strand
AGCTCGTCGAGTGGCCCCGACTCGGCGGCCTCAAGGAGCGCGCCGGCTCGGTCGAGGGCGCCGGCTTGGTGCTCAGCCTGGGCGGCCGCGAGCGCGCGGTCGGCCCGGCGCGCCGGGTCCAGCGTCAGCGCGGCGGCACGCTCCAGGAACGCGGCTGCTGCCGCCAATCCTCCGCGGGCCTGAGCGCGCCCCGCCGAGCGCTCAAGCTCGGAGGCGACGTCCTCGTCAAGCCCCGGTGTCGCCTGGGCGAGATGCCAAGCGCGGCGATCGGCGTCGACCTGTGGATCGGTCGCATCCGCCAGCGCGCGGTGGACGGCCTGCCTGTCCTTCGGCGACGCCGCCCGGTATACCGCCGATCGGACGAGTGGGTGACGAAACGTCACCCGCGTGCCGATCGCGAGCAGTCCGTCGGTGTCGGCCGCCGCCTCGACGCCGACCTCGAGCCGCCTGGCGGCTCGCCACACCAGCACCGGGTCGCCGACCGGCTCCGCCGACGCCACCAGCAACAGCCGCTGGGTCTCCGCCGAGAGTCCCGCGAGCCGTGCGCGGAAGCCGTCCTCGATTCGCCCCGAGAGGCCGGGTGCGTCCAACAAACCGAATCCGCCCGCCAGCTCAGCCGGCGTCAAACCCCGCGGCAGCTCCAACAACGCCAGCGGGTTGCCTCGCGTCTCAGCGACGATCCGCTGCCGGACCCGCTCATCCAACGGCACTCCCAACGCCGAGCCCAACAGGGCACGCGCGTCACCGTCAGGCAGGCCCTCGACCGCGAGCTTCGGCAACCCCTCGAGCTCCTCGCCCGGATCCCGCGTCGCGAAGATCAGCGCGACCGACTCCGCCAACAACCGCCGCGCCACGAATACGAGCGCCTGCGCTGAGGCCCGGTCAAGCCACTGGGCGTCATCGACGACGCACAGAAGCGGTTGGTCTTCGGCCACCTCCGAGAGCAGGCTCAGGACGGCCAACCCGACCAGAAACCGATCCGGTGGGTTCCCCGCGCGCAACCCGAATGCCACTGCGAGCGCATCCTGCTGAGGGCCAGGAAGCCGGTCCAATCGATCCAGCAACGGCGCGCAGAACTGCTGCAACGCCGCGAACGTGAGCTCCATCTCTGATTCCACACCCACCGTCCGCAAAACCCAGAATCCCGACGCGGATTTGGTCGCGGACCCCAACAGCGCCGTCTTACCCACCCCCGGCTCGCCGCACATCACCAGTACTCGGCTCTGCCCATCTCGAACGGCCTCGAGCAGTCGACCGAGGACCTCACGCTCGCTGCGCCGGTCGTGCAACACATCCCCAAGCGCCTCGATGACCATGGGACGCCGACCATACCGCGCCCGCGCCCTCCGAGTTCGGCCGGTCGCAGACTACGCGTTCATCGATTCGAGCACTCTGCGCCGCGCCTACGCTCCTATCGATTAATCCACCACGCTAGGAATATCCCATGGAGACACCAGCGAGAATCAATCGCGACACCAGCCACGATCTCGTCGTGATCGGCGTCCGTGTGCTTGACGACGCATATATGAACTGGGTCGCGACAGAGGTCGAGTCCGAGCATGCGGTCCGCGCGTGGTTCGAAGCGACTGCGACGAATCGCGGGGCGGCGTACGTGGCATACCAGGGAACGGTCGACCGAGAGGAAGCAGCGGCCCGCGACCTACAGCGACTTTGTGAGCTGATACAGCCGTAGCCGGAGATCCCTGCGGGCGAGCCTCTCGGACTGCGTGACTACGAGGTCTCCGGTCGCGGACTACACGTTGCGTGACTCGATAACCGCCGGTCGGTGCAAGTGTCAGTGCTACCCAACCTATGGAGTCAGCATGACACGCACCAGACCTATTGCGTTCCTCCCTAGCGCAGCGGTGGCGCCGCTCATGGCTTTAGCCGTCGCGGCCTGCGGCGGCAGCGGCGGCAACGCCGCGACCGCGGCGACACCCCGAAGACAACCCATGCGACGTCGGCGACCGTTAGTCTCGCGAACACCGGGCTCGGATCGATCCTGGTCGACTCGACCGGTCGCACGCTGTACCTATTCGAGGCGGATTCGGGCACGAAGAGCGCGTGCAGTGGTACGTGCGCGGCCGCGTGGCCACCGCTGCTCGCCCACGGGAAGCCGACCGTCCCTAGCGGCCTGAACGCGTCCTTGATCGGGACCGCCAAGCGCTCGAACGGATCCGAGCAGGTGACCTACAACGGACACCCGCTCTACCTGTTCGTAAAGGACACCGCGGCTGGCCAGACCACGGGCCAGGGCCTCACCGCATTCGGCGCTCCCTGGTATGTGCTCTCCGCCGCGGGCGATGCAATCACGACCCAGCCATCAAGCTCGAGCACCTCCAGCACCGGCAACTCAGGTGGCAGCGGTGCCTACGGCTAGTAGCCCAACGCAGTCGCCGGCCTCGCCGCTCGTGGGCGCGGGTGGGCGAGGCTGCACCGGCGCGACATGGGTGCCGGCGAAGGAAACGGCGCCGCGGGAACGTCGGAAGTGTTCGACGGCGGTTCGATCACTCGTCGCTCGTGATCGCCGGGGTGACAACCCTCGGGCTGATCATGGCCGTGCTCGACACGACGATCGTCAATGCGGCGCTCGACACGCTGTCGCGCGATCTGCACTCGTCGCTGACCAGCACCGAGTCGGTCTCGACTGGTTATCTGCTGTCGCTCGCTGCGGTGATCCGCTGCCAGGCTGGCTTACTGAAGGGTTCGGCTCCAAGCGGACCGAAATCGCGTGGATCGGCTCTTCGCGCCGGGGCCGAGTCTGTGCCCGCTCGCGCCGCGCGATCGGATCGCGGGATGGCGGACGGGCCCACGCCGAGGCCGGCACGAATTGAGTGAGAGACATGGCCGCGCTGAGCCGAAAGCGACTGATCGACAAGTTGGTTGAGGCGTATGTCGATTGGCGCGAGGCGTGCGTCCAAGTGGACGATGCGTATCGTGCCTCTGCGCGCGAAACTGGCCCGTGGGCGCAGTCGCGTTCGGGCTGTATGTGGCCACGCTCGACGCTGAGGAGCAGGCTGCCGACGCCTACGCCGGGTTGGTCCGCCGCGCCGAGAAGCTCCCCTGGACCCAAGAGCCTCGACTCGAGCCGTTCGGGGAGCCGGCCGGCGGCTTGGACAGCGCACCGGTCGACGCGCAGTATGAGAGTGAGTGAGGCTGTGCACACGAACGCGAAGGGAGTTCTGATGTCCCGAATTCTGATCACCGGCTCGAGCGACGGGCTGGGGCTGATGGCGGCACAGCTGCTCGCGGAGGGCGGGCACGCGGTCACGTTGCACGCCCGCAACGACAGTCGTGCCGGCGAGGCTCTCCGCGCACTGCCGACGGCCGAGCATGTCGTCGTGGGTGACCTGGCGAGCATCGCTGAGATGCGACTCGTAGCCGAGCAGGCGAACGCGCTGGGTCGCTATGACGCTGTGATCCACAACGCCGGCGTTGGTTACCGCGAGCCCCAACGCGTAGAGACCCTCGACGGGCTCGCGCGCGTCTTCGCGATCAACGTGCTGGCGCCGTACCTGCTGACCGCGCTGATGGCACCCCCGGACCGACTGGTGTATCTCAGCTCGGGGATGCACCGCGGCGGCTTGGCGGATCTCGGCGACCCGCAGTGGACCCACCGGTCCTGGAGCGGTGCGCAGGCCTACTCGGACAGCAAGCTTTTCGATGTCGTGCTGGCGTTTGCCGTTGCACGTCGCTGGCCGGATGTCTTCTCCAACGCGCTGGAGCCCGGCTGGGTTGCGACCAAGATGGGCGGTCCGGGGGCGCCCGACGATCTCAGTCTCGCACCCGTCACGCAAGCATGGCTCGCGACCAGCGACGACCCCGCGGCGACGGTGAGCGGTCAGTACTTCTACCACCAGCATCGAAGGGAGGTCCACCCCGCCGCCAACTCTCCGGCCGTGCAAGAAGGCCTGCTCGACCTGTGCTCGGCACTGACCGGCACACCTCTCTCCACCCATCAACCAAGGAAAGCCGGTACCACATCCTGACTCGAGAACTACTCATCAAGGGCGGCTACGTCGTCACGGTCGATCCCGAGCTCGGCGATCTGCCCGACGGCGACGTCCTCGTGCGAGACGAGATCATCGCCGCCGTCGGACCTGCGCCGGCGGCGAGTGCACCCGGCGCTGAGGTAATCGATGTCCGCGGCCGGTTGGTGATCCCGGGCCTCGTCGACACCCATCGACACGTATGGCAGGGAGCGATCGGAGGATTCACACCGCAGATAACCGGTGCCGGCTATGACCCCGAGGTTCTCCATGGCATAGCGCCGCGGCACACCCCAAAGGACATCTACGCAGGCACTCTGTGGGGAGCGTTGCAGGCGCTCGATGCGGGGGTCACCGCGATCGCGGATTGGGCGCACAACCTGTAGTCAGCCGAGCACCCCGACGCAGACCTGCAGGGCCTACAGGAGTCCCGAATCCGCGGATACTTCCTCTACGGCGGCCCCGGACCGGTCCGACGAGCCACCCTCGACGGCGCCCGAGTGTGGGGCCTGCAAAACGAGATCGGCAGCCTCACCCCAGGCAAACAAGCCGACGTCGCGATCCTCGACCTTCGCTCGCCACATCTAGACGGATTCGAAAACCCAGTCGCGGTCATGCTGCTCGACGCGGGACCAGCCGATGTAGAGACCGTGATCGTGGGAGGTGACATCGTCAAGCGCAACGGGCATCTTGTCAGAGCCCACGTCGATCCCGCCCGAGCACTCATGCACGAGACCCGCGAACGCCTCCGGCACCGAGACCACACCAGAAGCACCAGCGACACCCTGCACGCCATCGCCTGAGCTCAACTTGAAGTTGCCGGCGCGAGTCTCGCAAATCGCCAGAAGCAGAAGCGGCTCGGTGACCTTATCCACGGCTTCAAGAGACCTGCATTCTCACGAACGACGAGCACCCGCCCGACCGGCTGTGACGGGTAGGCGCGCTTCTGCTTCGACCTATCAGAGTTCGAGAGCAGGAGCCTCGCGGTCGTGACCGCATGGGCGACGAACCGGAAGCGGGCTTTGCGCGGAGACGCGGCCGGGATCGTTCCCGGGGGAAGGCCGATCGAGTCGCCGCGGACTACCAATTTTTGTGAGCGGATCGTTAGCAAGAACTCTGCAAGCACACGGGTTCCCCGTATTGGCGACAAGTAGGTAGACCGGTTCGGCACATGACAAGCACCATGCTTTGCGCGGGTACGGGGTCCCAAGCGGCACAGCTGGCATGGTGGGGGCCAGTCCGGAGGTGGAGCGTGGGCGTGGGCTGCGTCAGCCTGTTCGCGGTTCCCAGCGGAAGAAGCGGATCGCGACCAGGAGCCCGGCAAGCCCCCACGCGGCTACGACCAAGACGTCGATCCAGTGAAACGGGGCGCCGAGGAACGAGACCTGCATGCCGGTGAGGAAGTGCTTGATCGGGAAGATCCGGCCGACCCAAACCATCCACGCGGGCGGGTTATTCCCGAGCGGGATGAAGACCCCGGACAGGAACAGCAGCGGCAGGATGACTGCGTTGACGATTGGCAGCGACGCGTCGGCGTTCGGGATGATCGACGCGATCGCGAACCCTAGTGCGCAGAACGCGGCCGCGCCGATGGCGAGCATCACGACCATCCGGACCAGGGTGGCGCCCGTCGGGATGACGGCGCTGTAGAACGCGCTGCCGAACGCAGCCGTGATTATCACGAGCAATATCGAAACGAGCACCGCGTGCAGTATCCGCGCGCCAAAGAACGATGCGCTGGGCAGGGGTGTCCCGTTGGCACGCTTGAGCACCCCGGAGTCCCGTTGGAACGTGATCGCGACAGCGACGTTGTTAAAACAGACGGTGATCACCGCCAGCGCCGCCATGGCAGGCACGTAGTAGGTGGCCTCGTTTACCGACTTCGCGCCGAACTGGACCGTCGAGTTGCGGAAAATTGATGTGAAGATCACCAGGAACATCAGCGGGTACACAATGGCGAAGAACGCCGAGGCCGGATTGCGCCAGTAGGCCTTGTTCACATAGCGCAGCTGCGAGAGAGTCAGCGCGGCTGTGTTCATTGCCCGTGTCCTTTCCGCGTCCCGGCCGGGGCTGGCTGGCTGCTGCTCTCGCCGCCGCTTGGGGTGGCGGTGAGCGAGAGGTAGATGTCCTCCAGCGACGGCCTTTTCACCTCGAGACCGTCGAGGCTCGCTCCGTGATCGATGGCCCACCCGGTGAGCTGGTGCAGCGTCTGGACCACGTCGTCGGGCGCGATCTCGGTGTAGCCGTCCGGCCCCGGGGGGGCGCACAGTCCACCCGGGAGAATCGCGCCAGCCGCGGGTCGGTAGCGGATCCGCGCCTTGGCCAGGTTCCGCTCGCCGAGCGTCGCGGGCGTTCCCTCGGCGACGATCCGGCCAGCCACAATCACCGCGACGCGGTCAGCGAGGAACTGCGCCTCGTCCATGTAGTGCGTGGTAAGCAACACCGTCATGCCGAGCGTCGCGAGGTTCTTGATCACTTCCCACGCCTCGCGCCGGGCCGAGGGATCAAAACCGGTGGTCGGCTCATCGAGGAACAACAGTTCCGGATTGCCGACCAGCGCGATCGCCACGTCTAGCCGCCGCTGCTGACCCCCGGAGAGCTTGAGCACGCGTGCAGAGCGCTTCTCTTCAAGACCGACGAGGTGGATCACCTCATCCACCGCCCGCGGGCGAGGATAGAAGGTGGCATACATCGCGATCGTCTCGCGCACGGTGAGATACCGGTCGACGCCCGGGGATTGCAACACGATCCCGACACGGCTCTTCAGCCTTGCCCGCTGACGGCCGGGATCCACACCAAGAACGCAGACCTCGCCGTGGTCACGGGACCGATAGCCCTCGAGAATCTCGACCGTGGTGGTCTTGCCCGCCCCATTCGGGCCGAGCAGCGCGAAAACCTCGCCACGACGGATCGCCAGATCGATGCCCCCGACAACCTGTGTGCCCGCGTAGGACTTCACCAGGCCGCGCACATCCACCGCGAGCGTCTCCGCTACGTTGCTCATCCCGACTCCAGTGTCGCCATCACCATTGAGGCTGCCAACAGCGGCTCGATTCATTGCTGCAGCCACCCACTCTCTTCGACGTTCATCGCCACGGCTGCCGAGCACGATTGCCTCTCCCCTCGTCGGGTCCCCACGCTCCTAACTTGATCGCTGGACGAATGCACGAGTACGTCGACATCCCGGTAAGCGTCCGACCTTGCGAGGATCGGGAGAACGTGCCGGCCGGGGTGCTTGCAGCAAAAAGTCTGCACCCGATGCCCGGTTGTGGCGGACAGGAGGTGTGTCGGGCCGTGCCCCAACCAAGCCCTGACCTCGTTGCAACTCGAGTATCGGCGGGATCCAGCCGAGAGTCGAGCCATTCATGAATGCAGGCACGGTGGTCGAGGACTCGGGGGCTTTCAGCGCCATAAACAGACGGTCGCTGAGGACCGGCACGCGCTGAGCAATCGTGCCCGAGGAGGTGAGGCTCTTCATCGTTCATGTGCCGCGCCCCCCTGTGGCAGACCCAGGCCAACGAGCCACTGATGCGCTAGCAAGCGAAGGCCTCGGACAACCCGCAAGGCCTGACTGGTACTTCGAAACGCGAGAAACGGTGGACTCCTGACGCTCGCCTTCAGCGCTGACCCTAGTGACGTCAACGGATAACGCCAGCCGAGTCTTTGGAGCCGGAAACTCATCGCCCGCCAGGATCTGAAGCGGAACGCCGACACGAGCATACACCCGCATTGCGCGGATACCAAGACTCAGGCACGGCGCGTTTGCCAAGGCCTTGCTAACAGTCGGGTCCAAGCGGTAGTCCGCGGCGACCTCGGTATGTCGCTCCCTGAAGACCAATCTGAGCGCTCTGATCAGTCGAATCAGACTGCCGCGATCACGAAACCTGAGCCATCTGGGCAGACCGATTCCGGCCTCTACGCACCGCTGCTCCGCGTCTCCAGCGCGAGGAGCAGGAGCCGTTGGCTGAGTTCCCAGCCGGCAACGATGCAGGAGCGGGGCGCGGGTGGCGTTTGACCCCAATCATCTCGCTCGGAATGTGGGCGGTTGCGGCCGTCGGCACGCGGCTAGACGAGGCGCGGTGCCTACGCAGATGTATTGGGCACGTTGGGACTCGCTGTCGGGTTTAGCCGAGCCCAAAGCGGAAGCGATCCCGAGCCTGTCGAGTCGGCGACCAGGAGGACGTCCGAGGAGGCCGTGACAGCGACGAATAGCTTCTGGCCGGGTCGTGGGCGTCTGTGTAAGCTCGCGGGGTGGCGGCGGAGCTGTTGTCGATCGAGCGGTTGCGGGGCGCGTTGCGCGGGCCGGTGCTAGCGCCGGATGATTGGGGTTATGACCGTGCCCGAGCGACGTTCAATGCGATGATCGATCGTCGGCCGGCGGCGATCGCTTGGTGCGCCGGCATCGACGATGTTGTGGTGGCGGTCGATTTCGCAGGCCGGGCAGGGTTGCCGGTGGCGATTCGTGGCGGCGGTCACGGCGTGGCCGGTCACGCGGTGTGTGACGGCGGGCTGATGATCGATTTGCGGCTGATGCATCAGGTGAGCGTTGACCCTGAGTCGCGACGCCTGTGGGTAGGCGGCGGAGCGACCTGGCGCGACGTCGATACGCCCTGCGCCGCGCATAGGCTCGCGATCCCGGGCGGCACTGTTGACACCACCGGCGTGGCGGGGCTGACGCTGGGTGGAGGGATCGGCTATCTGATCGGGTTTTACGGCCTCACGTTGGACAATCTCGCGTCGGCCGAGGTGGTATTGGCGGACGGCAGCGTGGTGACTGCCTCAGAGTCAGCGCACGGCGATCTGTTCTGGGCGCTTCGCGGTGGCGGCGGGAACTTCGGCGTGGTCACTGAGTTCGAGTTCGTGTTGCATGCGCTGCCGGCGGTATGGGGTGGCTGGATTTCGTTCGCGCAGCCGCACTTGGGCGACGCGGTGCGACTGTTTCGCGACGTGATGGAGTCCGCGCCCGACGAGCTGACGCTGATGGTGACCTTGGTCGATGGAGAGGCGGACGTGCTGGTCTGCTTCGCGGGCGACGCCGCAGCGGGGGAGGAATCGGTGGGTCCGCTGCGCGAGCAGCTGCCGGTGCTGCGCGACCAGCTCGGGCTCACCAGCTACCTGCAGATTCAGGCGATGCTCGGCGAGGTGCCGTTTGGTTCACGCAACTACTGGAAGAGCCACTTCGTGCGCGCATTGCCCGACGACCTGATCGACGAGATCGTCGAGCACTACCTCGCCCACCCGCAGGACGGCGAGGATGAGATTCTGATCGAGCCGATGCATGGCGCGGCGCGGCGGGTGCCGCCCGATGCGACTGCGTTCAGCCGCCGGGATGCTCGGTTTAACGTCAGCGGCTTGGCGGGCTGGGACAACGCCCCGCGCGACGATGAGCACATCGGCTGGGCGCGAGGGACGGCCGCTGTGGTGGCGTCACACTCGGTCAGCGCCGGCGGCTATCTCAACTACGGAGCACCGGACGAGCCGATCGAGCGCGTCCGGGCAGCGTATGGCGATTCCACCTTCGAGCGGCTGCGCCACATCAAGCAGCGGTACGACCCCAACAACATGTTTCGCTTCAACCACAACATCCCGCCCGCCGAGGTCTGAACGCGCTGGGTAGCGACCGGGGTCGCCGACCCGCCCAGACGGGAAGCCCTGGTCAACGTGCCATGTTTCGCGGCGCCTAGTCAAACCGCCGCAGCATAGACCGACCAGCGCCTCTCCGATCGCGTGAGCTCGGCACTCAGCCGTCGAAACCTCTGCCTTCCCAATTGATCGATATGCAGCGGATCGGGCTAAACACGACAGCGCCGCCCAGTTCGCGGGCACCGAGTTCTTGCATAGACCATGTGGATTGTCGGTCTGTCCGGTCTGAGCGGTAGAAGGGGCCGGTTCCCCCGCGGTGTTCGTGGGGGTGACGTTCTTGCCGCGCGGTTGCCCCCGCGCGGCGGCCCACAATCACATATTGGAGGAACCAGCCATGGCGAAGGCTAGATCCGTCGTGGGTCTGGACGTGCACGCGAGCAAGATCGTCGCGGCGGTCGTTGATGGCGAGACCGGCGAGCTGCAGTTTTTTGAGATGAACGGCGAGATTGCGGCGGCGGCTGGGTTCTGCGCTGGGTTGCCAGGCGCGGTCAAGGTCGCGTATGAGGCGGGCCCGACCGGGTACGTGCTCGCGCGTGAGCTCGCCGAGCGGCGCGTGGAGTGTGTCGTTGCGGCGCGGTCGAAGATCCCGCGCGCGACCGGCGAACTGGGCGGCGCTGTCGTGTTTAGCCCGATCCGCTGCATATCGATCAATTGGGAA
>DATNKY010000230.1:0-2731 GCA_035603155.1 Solirubrobacteraceae bacterium | reverse complement strand
GAGCCACGTCACGACCAGCGGCGACGCATCGCGCAGGACGGGTTTCTGCGCGACCACTCCGGCCGAGTACGCGAGCGCCGCGATGATGCACAGCGCCGCGCCCCAGCCCGCCCCGCTGGTGTGCTTCGAGGTGCTGATCCCGATCAGGGCCGCGCCGGCGAACGAGACCAGGCAGCCGAGCACGAGCAGCCTCGGGAAACCCTCCTTGAGGAAGATCCCCGCGAGGATCACAATGAAGATCGGGCCGACGTTGACGAGCAGCGCGGCGATCCCCGCGTCGAGATAGCGCTCGGCCGCATTGAGCGCGACGTTGTAGACCCCGAACCACAACACGCCGCAGATCGCGATCCCGGCCAGCGCGCGGCGTGGCGGCAGTCGCTCGCCGCGGGCGAGCACCAGCAGGCCGAGCGCGCCGCTGCCAACGAGCAACCGGCCCAGAGCAAGCGGACCGGGGTTGAACTGACGGCCGGCGTAGCGGATCCCGACGAACGCCGA
Organism: Solirubrobacteraceae bacterium; assembly: GCA_035603155.1. Taxonomy (GTDB): domain Bacteria; phylum Actinomycetota; class Thermoleophilia; order Solirubrobacterales; family Solirubrobacteraceae; genus Palsa-465. Next base: position 2,236 of record DATNKY010000230.1, on the reverse strand, counting down.
CGACCACAGGCACACCGTCACGCCAGCCGCGAGTAGGACGCGCGGGTTCTCGTGTGGGTGGTTGAGCAGCCGTTCGCGCGCCACGTTTGGATGGAACGCCACCGGGCGGTGTTGTGTGAGATCGCCGCCGGCCGCGCCGCAACAAAGTATCCGTGTCCGCAACTTCGACCGCCAACGAAGCGTTCCTAGAGACGTGCCAGGTGCCGCAGCTCGGATCTTCCGCTCGCTCGCGGCCATCCTGGTCGCGATCTCGACGGGGCTGGTTTGGGGTCTCGCGCTCCCAGCCGCTGCGAGTGCGTCCCACAGCCAGATCTCGATCATCCAGGATGATCCGCCGCTTCAGGCGGACCCCGCCAGAACGCTGGCCGAGTTCCGGGCGCTCGGGGCGACGACCGTGCGCGTGATCATCCACTGGTCGCTGATCGCTCCGAAGCCGACCTCGAACAAAATGCCCGCGGGCTTCGATGCCACCGACCCGAACGCCTACCCGGCGTCCGGCTGGGCGCCATATGACCGGATCGTGCGCGAGGCAGCCGCCGACGGGATCGCGGTCGACTTAACGATCGCGGGCGGCGCACCGCGTTGGGCGCAGGGCGCCCACATCCCGCGTCCGGGCAAGAGCCTGTTCTTCGCCTGGAAGCCGAACGCGAGCATGTACGGCGAGTTCGTCCAGGCCGTGGGCGAGCGCTACGACGGCCTGTTCACGCCGCCCAGGCGCAAGGCGCCGCTGCCCGCCGTGCACTTCTGGGCGTTATGGAACGAGCCCAACTTCGGCGAGGACCTCGCTCCCCAGGCGATCCGTGGCTCGCGCATCTCGGTCGCCCCGATGATGTACCGGCAGCTGGTCGATGCCGGCTTCGGAGCGCTCGCGGAGACCGGTCACGGGCACGACACGATCGTGATCGGCGAGCTGGCCGCACACGGGCTCAGCGGACGCCCGACCAAGGCGCATCCCGGTGGGCTGCCGGGGGACTACTCGATCAGCAAGCCGTTGTCGTTTGTCCGCACGATGTACTGCCTGAACTCCAGGTACCGGCCGTTGCGCGGCGTCTACGCCCGGGCGCGGGGCTGCCCCACCACGGCCGCCGGATCGCGGCGCTTCCGTACCAGGAATACAGGCCTGTTCGAGGCCACCGGGGTTGGTGACCACCCTTACCAGGGCGGGCAGGCGCCGATCGGCAACCGCAAGCAGATCGACTCCAACGCGGCCGGCTTTCCGCAGCTCGCCCGGTTCGGAAAGCTGCTGGACAAGGTCAACCGCGCCTACGGCTCGCGCGCCCGCTACCCGATCTACAACGACGAGTTCGGCTACATCACGCGTCCTCCGAGCGGACCCAGGCACGTGACGCCGGCGACCGCCGCGTACTACCTCAACTGGAGCGAGTACGTGAGCTGGAAGAACCCGCGCGTCGCGAGCTACGCGCAGTACCTGCTCGACGATCCCCTTCCGATCGACGGCAGCGCGGGGTTCGCGAGCGGCCTGTTGACCTCGACCGGCGTGCCGAAGGCGACCTACGCCGCCTACAGGCTGCCGCTGTACCTGCCGCTCACGTCGCTTGCATCAAACCGGGCTGCCGAGGTATGGGGTTGCGCGCGCCCCGCGCATTTCATGGAGCTCGACACCGACCTGCCGCAGACGGTCGCGATTGAGTTCCAACCGCATGGACGTGGCCCATTCGAGACGCTCGCGGCGGTGGCGGCGTCGAGCGTGAACGGGTATTTCGACGCGCACGTCCGCTTCCCGACGAGCGGATTGGTCCGGCTCGCCTACACCTTCCCCGGCACCGACCCGCTTCTGCCCCCAGGCTTTGAGGGGACGACGATCCACAGCCGCGTAGTCAAGGTCCACATCCGTTAGACGCCGGGGACGCTCGTCCGGTCCCCGAAGCAGGAATACTGCCGCCATGACAACACCGGATGCGGCGCGCGTGGTGGTGATCGGCGGCGGCATCACGGGAGTCAGCGTCGCCTACCACCTCGCCCGCGCCGGATGGCGCGACATCGTGCTGCTCGAGAAAGGCGAGCTGACGAGCGGCTCGACCCATCACGCAGCCGGGCTCGTGACGCAGTTGCACCCATCGGCGACGATGATGGAGTTCCGACGCTACAGCGTCTCGCTGTATCGGGAGCTCGGGGTCTTCAACACGGTCGGGAGCGTCCGCATCGCTTCGAGCCCGGACTCGTTCGCCGACCTGCGGCGCGCCGCAAGCCGGTCACTCGCGCTCGGGCTCGTGGT
>DATNKY010000417.1:0-12274 GCA_035603155.1 Solirubrobacteraceae bacterium | reverse complement strand
CATGCGATCGAGACCGTGACCGGGTACGCGACCTTCCGCCACGGCGAGGCGGTCGGGCTCGGCCTGCTGGCGGCCCTCCGGCTCTCGGGCCACGGCGAGCTGCGCGATGAGGTGGCCGATCTGCTGCGCGCACGCGGGTTGCCGACGTCGATGCGCGATGTCGACCCCGACGCCGTGGTGATGGCGACAGCGCGGGACAAGAAGCGGGTGGGGGAGGGGCCAGTGCCGTTCGTGCTGCTCCCCGAGCCGGGCGATCCGCGCCCGGGGAGCATCGTGGCGCCGCGCGAGCTGATCGCTGCCGTGCGGGAGCTGGCGAGCTGATGTCGATGGTGTCGGGCTGATGTCGGCGATCGCGCGCAACCGGGTCGAGGTCATGCACGGCGTCAACCTCGACCAGCTCGGCCGGCGCGACATCGCGCACTACGGGGCCCTGACGCTCACCGAGCTCGAGCTGCAGATCTCCGACGCGGCCGCCGAACTCGGCCTCAAGACGCGCTTCTTCGTGACGAACCACGAGGGCGAGTTCGTCGAGCACCTGCACCAGCTCGACGGGCTCGCGGATGCGATCCTCCTCAACCCCGGGGCGTGGACGCACTATTCGTACGCGATCCGCGACGCGCTCGAGTTGACCGGGCTGCCCGCGATCGAGATTCACTTATCAGACGTCGACTCACGCGAACCGTGGCGGCGCGAGTCCGTGATCCGCGAACTGTGTGTGGGTCGCGTGGCCGGCAAGGGCGCCGCCGGTTACCGTGACGCGCTTGAGCTGCTACGAAAGGAATTGTCAAGATGAGCGATCGCGCTGACCGCCTGGTCGGGCTGCTGACCTCCGACGACCTCGATCTGCTGCTGATCACGGCGCTCGTCAACGTCCGCTACATGACGGGGTACACGGGCACGAACGGGCTCGCGCTGGTCGGGCCGCAGACGCGTGTGTTCGTGACCGATTTTCGTTACGTCGAGCAGGCCAAGGTCGAGGTGCAGTCAAGCTACGAGCGACGGCGAGACCAGCTCGAGCTGTTCGGCGCGATCGCGGGCTCGATCCCGGCTTCGGGCGAGCTCAGGCTCGGCTTCGACGACACCAACATCACCGTCCGCCAGCACGCGCGCCTTCGCGAGGTGCTCCCCGAACGGGTGCAGCTGGTCCCGGCGGGTGGCCTCGTGGAACAGCTGCGCGCGGTCAAGGAGCCCGACGAGATCGACCGCATCCGGCGCGCCGCCACGGCGGCCGACTACGGCCTCGCACAGGTGCTCGAACAGGGGCTGCTGGGCCGCACCGAGCGTGAGCTCGCCGACGCGCTCGAGCAGGCGATGCGAGACAGCGGCGCCGACCGACCCGGGTTCGAGCTGATCATCGCTGCGGGTCCGCACGGCGCGCTGCCGCACGCCAAGCCGCGCGACGTGGAGGTCAAGCCCGGTGACATGGTCGTGATCGACTGGGGCGCGGAGGTCGACGGCTACCGCTCGGACTGCACCCGAACGATCGCGGCCGGGGAGCCGTCCGACGAGGCACGCGAGATCTACGAGCTGGTCCTGGAGGCTGAGCGCGCCGGGCTGGGAGCGGTCCGCTCGGGTGCAGGCGGCCGGGAGGTCGACGCGACCGCGCGAGCGGTGATCCAGGCCGGCGGCCAGGGCGATCATTTCGGACATGGTCTCGGACACGGCGTCGGCATCGACATCCACGAGGCACCGCGGCTGTCGATGCTGTCCGAGGACGTGCTCACGAGCGGGAACGTCGTCACGGTCGAGCCGGGGATCTACCTGGCCGGCCGGTTCGGGGTTCGGATCGAGGACCTCGTCGTCGTCGGCGAGGACGGCTGCGACGTGCTCACGTCGCTCGACAAGGGGCTCACGGTTGCCGGATGAGTCGCAGACCAGGGCCACTAGACTGGCTCGCTGACCATGCTGTCGACCAACCAGTTCCGCAACGGTAATCACATCGACGTCGACGGGACGATCTTCAAGATCGTCGAGTTCCAACACGTCAAGCCCGGCAAGGGCGGCGCGTTCGTGCGCACCAAGCTGCGGCGCGCGAGCGACGGCGCAGTGATCGACCGGACGTTCCGAGCCGGGGAGAAGTTCCGGTCCGTGCGAACCGAGGTTCGCAGGATGCAATACCTGTACCGCGACGGCACCGACGCGCACTTCATGGACACCCAGAGCTACGAGCAGCTCACGATCCCCGAGGCGACGCTGGCCGATCCGCTTCGGTTCATGAAGGAGTCCGAGGAGGTCGAGCTGCTCTACATCGACGGCGAGCCGGCCGATGTACAGCTTCCGAGCGCGATGGAGCTCGAGGTCACCGAGGCCGAGCCCGGCGTCCGCGGCGATACGGCCTCGGGCGGAGGGACCAAGCCGGCCGTGCTCGAGACCGGCGCCAGGATCCAGGTGCCGCTGTTCGTCAACGTCGGCGAGCACGTGCGGGTCGACACCAGGTCCGGCGAATACGTCTCGCGTGCCTGACGCTCGCCGTCTTCGCTGCCCACATGCGTAGGACCGATCAACGTCGCGCCGCCGTCTGGGCGCTCTATCAGAGCGATCTGCTCGGCCGCGATCTCGATGACACGTTCTCGACCGACACCCGCGGATTCACGCGTGAGCTCGCCGGTCTGGTTCGCGCCCATCAGGCCGAGCTCGACGACCTGATCCGGAGGCATTCGAGCGGCTGGTCGCTCGAACGGATCGCACCGCTCGAGCGATCGATTCTCCGCGTCGGGCTGGCCGAGATGCTGCATGCTGACGAGCTCGGAGGCGATCACGCGATCCCGCCCGAAGGCGCGATCGACGAGGCGGTCGAGACCGCCAAGCGGTTCTGCGGGGCCGACGCGCCCTCGTTCGTCAACGGGATCCTCGGGACCGTGCTCCGAGAGCGGATCTCGGAGAGCGCATAAGTCCTACGTAGGAATCCCGCTGCGACCGCTCTGCGAGCGGCAACAATCGGAGAGTGAGACTGCTCGTGGTCGACGATGACCGGGCGCTGCGCGACGTGTTGCGCCGGGCGCTTTCGCTGTCGGGATACGAGATCCGCCTCGCCGACAGCGGCTCCGGAGCGCTGTCTGAGGCGGCGAGCTCGGTGCCGGACGCGATGGTGCTCGACATCGGGCTGCCGGATATCGACGGACTCGAGGTCTGCCGGCTGCTCCGTCGCGAGCGCAACCGGCTGCCGATCCTGATGCTGACCGCGCGGGCTGCCGTCTCGGACCGGATCGACGGTCTAGACGCCGGCGCCGACGATTACCTTGTGAAGCCGTTCGACGTCGACGAGCTCAAGGCGAGGATCCGCGCGCTGCTGCGCCGCGCGGGCGGCGAGGGCGATCTCGAGGGCGGTCTCTCGTTTGAAGAGCTGCGGCTCGATCCGGCGCGCCACGGCGCCATCGTCGGTGCGGCATTCGTCGAGCTGACGCGAACCGAGTACCAGCTGCTCGAGCTGCTGATGCTCAACCCGCGTCGGGTCCTGCCGCACAGCCTGATCTACGATCGCGTCTGGGGCTACGACTTCGGCCCGACGTCGAATGCACTGCGGGTGTACGTCGGCTACCTGCGGCGCAAGCTCGAGGACGCGGGCGCCCGGCCGCTGATTCACACCGTCCGTGGGGTCGGGTACTCGCTCAGGGAGCCGGCGGCTTGAGCCTGCGAGCGAGGATGGCGCTCGCCGCCGGCGTCGCGGTCGCGCTGGCGGTGATCGCGGTCGCGTTCTCCGCCTATGAGGGGACGCGCTCGCAGCTGCAGGGCCAGGTCGACCAGTCGCTGCGAAGCCTGACCCGCTCGGTGATCGGCGCCGGCGTCCGGCCCCGGCCGCCCGGTCCTTCACCGCCGGGCAGCAGCGGAGGAGCGTTCGGACCGCCGCCGAGCTCGTCGGTCGAGTCCGGGGCTCGCGACGAGGGTCTCGGGCTTGATGACCGCACCGGTCCCGCGTTCGGCGGCGCCGCCGGGTCGGCGACGATCGTGCACCGTGACGGGATCGCCTATGCACCCGGCAGCCAGCGGAAGATCCCGGCGGATGCGCGCGCGAGAGCCCTGGCTGCAAGCGGCAGCGGCCAGTACTTCACGGACATGACCGTCGGCTCCACGCACATCCGCGTGCTCGCGACCGGGATCGGATCTCGTGGGGCGTTGCTCGTCGCGCTGCCGCTGACTGACGTCGACGGGGCGCTGTCGAGTCAGATACTCCTGCTGGCCGTGATCTGCGCGGCGGGCATCGTGCTCGCGGGCGTGCTCGGGCTGCTCGTGTCGCGCACGGCGCTCGCGCCGATAGCGCGATTCACGCGCCAGACCGAGGCGATCGCGGCGCACCCCGAGCGGATCGGGGACGAGCGTCTGCACGTCCACGGGGGCGACGAGCTCGCGCGGCTGGCCCAGACCTTCAACCGGACGCTCGATGCGCTCGAGCGGTCTGTCGAGGCGCAACGCAACCTGGTCGCGGACGCCTCGCACGAGCTGCGGACGCCGATCGCCACGATCAGGGCGAACCTGCAGCTGATGCGCGACGAGCAGCTGCTGTCGCCCGAGGATCGCCAGGCGCTGCGGACGGACGTGATCGAGGAGCTCGACGAGCTGACGGCGCTGGTCAGTGACGTGGTCGAGCTTGCGCGGGGCACCAAGCGCAACGGCGAGCCCGGCGATGTCCGCCTCGATGCGATCGTCTCGGAGGCCGTCGAGCGGACTCGGCGTCGCGCCCCTCAGCTCACGGTGACGATGTTGATCGAGCCCACGCTGGTCTCGGGCGAGGCGGATCGGATCGCCCGCGCGGTCGCCAACGTGCTCGACAACGCCGTCAAGTACAGCCCCGCCGGGCAGACGATCGAGGTCGAACTTCGCGACGGGACGCTCGCAGTCCGCGACCACGGGCCTGGATTTGACGGGCAGGACCTCCCGTTCGTGTTCGACCGCTTCCACCGCGCCGCGGGCGCTCGCTCCCGGCCGGGGTCGGGGCTCGGCCTGGCGATCGTCCGGCAAGCCGCCGAAGCGCACGGCGGGGTGGCGACCGCCGGCAACGCGCCCGGCGGTGGTGCTCTGATGCGGATCTCGTTCGGCGCGCCGCTCGAGCTACCCGACCCGCGGCTGGCGGAGATTGTCGGCTCGCTCTGAGGGGTAGCGGCCTGAGGTCAGACTGCAGCCGGCACGTCGAGCTCGGTCAGCCAGCTCGTGACCGCGGCGCCGACCGCGGCGAGATCGGTGCGCAGGCTGTGATCGCCCGCGACCTCGACGACCATCCGGTTGGCGGCCGCCGGCGGCATCCCGAACCGGTCAGAGGCCCCTTGTACGACGAGCGTCGGCACCGTGACCACCTCGAGCTCCGGCAGCCTGGTCTCGGGCGCCTTGGTCGAGGCGGCCCGGCGCGGCGGGAGCAGTGGAAACGCTAGGCACAGAACGGCGATCGCGCCGCCGGCCGTCGCAGTCCGGCAGGCGACGCGAGCCCCCGACGACCGGCCGCCGAAGATCAGGGGGAGGCCTGCCAGCTCGCGCTCGGCGAGCCGCGCGATCACCGCGAGCCACGCGGCGTCGAGCTGTCGCGCCGGCGCCGCCGACCGGCGCCCCGCGACCAGGTAGGGCTGCTCGACGAGCGCTACCGACAAACGCTGCTCCAGCGCGGCTGCGCTCGCGGTCTGCAGATCCCTGGCGCCGACGCCCCCGCCCGCGCCGTGGCCGAGGATCAGCGCCCCGCGAGCTTCGCTCACCGCCTCCAGACAGGCCCGGGCCGCGCCGTGCGGGGTCTCGATCTCGACCTGCTCCACGGCATGGATCGTGCCAGTTGCGTAGCGTGTGCGTCGTGGCGGAGCGGATCGAGGACCCCCAGCTCGTGATTGGCGCCCGTAGCCGGGTGCGTGATGGCCTTGGGCGATGAGTGACTACGCGGCGATGAAGGCGGTGCTGACCGACCGCCCGTTCATCGATCCCAACTGGATCTTCGAGCGCAAGCTCGACGGCGTCCGCTGCGGCGCCCGCCGGACCGCCGGCAAGGCGCATCTCGTGTCGCGGACCGGCCACTCGCTGGATCGCACCTACCCCGAGCTCGTCGACGAGCTCTCCGGCCCGGGTCCCGATCTGCTCGTCGACGGCGAGATCGTCGCGTTCGTCGGCCACCAGACGAGCTTCGAGCGCCTGCAGCGAAGGCTGGGCATCGACGATCCCGAGCGTGCCCGCGCGACCGGCGTCGCGGTTTACCTGTACGTGTTCGATCTGCTCGAGTTCGACGGACGGGACCTCCGGCCCCTGCCCCTGCGCGACCGCAAGGCGCAGCTGCGTACCGCGCTCGAGTTCGGCGGCCCGATCCGGCTCACGGCCCACCGCAACGCCGACGGGGAGACCGCCTTCCGCGAGGCGTGCCAGCGCGGCTGGGAGGGTGTGATCGCCAAGCGTGCCGACAGCCCCTATGTAGCGACGCGCTCGCGCGACTGGCTGAAGATCAAGTGCGAGCACGGCCAGGAGCTCGTGATCGGGGGCTGGACGGCGCCGAAGGGCAGCCGCGAGCGGCTCGGCGCGATCCTCGTCGGCTACTGGGAGGGGGACCGGCTGCGCTACGCGGGCAAGGTCGGAACCGGATTCGACCACGCGACGCTCGAGCGGCTCGGCGACGAGCTCGAGCGTCGCGAGCGGCCGACGCCGCCGTTTGACGACGCGCGGCTGCCGGCCGCCAGATGGGCCGAGCCCGAGCTCGTAGCGGAGATCGGGTTCACCGAGTGGACGCGTGATGGGCGCCTGCGCCACCCCCGCTACCAGGGCCTGCGCGACGACAAGCCTGCGCGCGAGGTCGTCCGCGAACTGCCGAGCTGATGAGCGTCACGATCGACGTCGGCGGCCGTCCGGTCAAGGTCTCGCGGCCGGACAAGGCGCTGTTTCCGTGCGGGATCACGAAGCTCGACCTGGCGCGCCATTACGACGCGGTCGGCGCCAGGATGGTCCACCACATCGCCGACCGGCCACTGACGCTCGAACGGTATCCCGACGGCATCGAGGCACAGCGGATCATGCAGAAGCGTGCCGGCAAGTACTTCCCGAGCTGGATCGCCCGCGTGACCGTCCCGAAGAAGGGGGGCTCGGTCGAGCACGTCCGCGCCGCCGACGCCGCCACGCTCGTCTATCTCGCCGACCAGGCGTGTATCACGATGCACCCCACGCTCAGCCGGCGCGACATGCTCCAGCGCCCGGATCGGCTCGTCTTCGACCTCGATCCCAGCGCCGACCGGCCAGACGAGGTGCGCCGGGCGGCGCGCCTGATCGGAGACCTGCTGCTGGAACTCGGCCTCGCACCGTGGGCGATGACCACCGGGTCGCGCGGCTACCACGTGGTCGTGCCGTTGCAGCGGCGACTCGGATTCGACGACGTCCGGGGGTTCGCGCGCGATCTCGCCGCGGTCGCCGAGTCGCGCGAGCCGAAGCTGTTCACGACCGAGCAGCGCAAGGCCAACCGCGGCGATCGCGTTCTGATCGACGTGATGCGCAACGGATACGCGCAGACCTCGGTAGCGCCGTACGCGGTCCGTGCCCGCCCGGGGGCGCCCGTGGCGACACCGCTGCACTGGGAGGAGCTCTCAGACGGCCGTACCCGCGCCGACCGCTGGACGATCAAGACGATCGGCGAACGCCTTGAACGCGAGGGCGACCCATGGCAGGACATCGCGGCCAGGCCCGCGACGCTGACGCAGGCGCGCACCCTGCTCGCGCGCGAGGCCGCGCTCACGTCTTAGCTCAGGTGCCGCGAGAGCGCGGCGGCGTTGGCCGGCGCATAGCCCTCCCAATCATTGTTGAAGAACGCGAACACCTCGTCTGTCGTCCGCCAGGCGGCGATTCGCCGCGCCCAGGTGGCGATCTCGGTGGCGGAGTAGTTGCCGTTGCGTCCGCGCGCGCCGTAGTGAAAGCGGATGTACCGCCACGGCGCGGTCGCATCGTGGATCTGGAACGGCCGCTGCGGATGGTCGCCGATCGTCAGCGCGACCTGGTGGCTCGCGAGCGCGTCGAGCACCGGTCGCGCGAACCAGCTGGGATCGCGAAACTCGATCGTGTGGCGTCCGGCGGGAAGTGCCTCCAGCCATGCCCCGAGCCGCTCGTCATCGCGATGGAACGTCGCCGGCAGCTGCCACAGCACGGGACCGAGGCGGCCCGCTTCACGGAGTGGCTCGATCCGCTCGTAGAAGCGCCCGATTCCGTCACCCACGTCTCGCAGGCGCTTGACGTGCGTCAGGTACCGGCTCGCCTTGACCGCGAACGTGAACCCGGTCGGCGTCTGATCGACCCAGGCGGCCACCGCCTCTCGTTTCGGCAGCCTGTAGAAGGTGGTGTTGACCTCGACCGCGGCGAACCGCTCGGCGTACAGCCCCAGCCAGCGCCGGCGGGGCTCGCCTTCGGGGTACAGGCGCCCGCGCCAGTCGTCATAGTTCCAGCCCGAGCAGCCGATGCGTACTGGCTTCATGCTCCTGGTAGGGCGATCGTGAGTCGATGAGCGAAGCTCATGACCGGCCGCCGGCTCCGGTTCCGGCGCGACCCACGATCCGCGGCCTTGCCGCGGCGATCGACGGCTGTCGTGCGTGCGACCTGTGGGAGCCCGCTACCGGGCCGGTGATGGGGGAGGGACCGAGGAAGGCGAGGCTGATGCTGGTCGGAGAGCAGCCCGGCGACCGCGAGGACCGCGCGGGTCATGTGTTCGTCGGACCCGCCGGGAAGGTGCTCGACGATGCTCTGGAGCGCGTCGGCATCGATCGTGATGCTGTCTACCTGACGAATATCGTCAAGCATTTCCGTTACAAGACACGAGGCAAACGCAGAATCCATCAGGCGCCCGAGCGCTGGCAGGTCAACGCGTGCCTGCCATGGCTGAGAGCTGAGATGAACGTGGTCGCGCCCGACGCGCTGGTCCTCCTCGGGGCGGTGGCGGCCCAGGGCCTGCTCGGCCCGCAGATCCGGATCGGACGCGACCGCGGTCGGCCGATCGACTCTCACCTCGCCGACATGGTTATGGTGACCACGCACCCGTCGGCGGTTCTGCGGGCCGGTGACTACAGCGACCGCCGGGCGGCGATGGACGCGTTCGTCGCCGACCTCGAGCACGTCGTGTCATGGCTTGGCCAGCGATGATTGTCCGCATACGCGGTTGACGATCACGTCCCGGGTGTAGAGGATCTGCCAGGTTCAAACAAGGAGATCGCGCGAATGTTCGAGAAGGTCGTATGGGCGACCGACGGATCGCAGTCAGCCGATCAGACGTTGCCGAACGCCAAGGCGCTCGTGGCGGCGGATGGCGGAAGTCTGACGGCTGTCCACTGCGAGGAGTACACGCTCCCCGGCAAAGGCGGCGGAAGCCTTCCGCTGCATGTCGGCGAGGACACGCTCATAAAGAAGATCGAGGGTCAGGTCGCCGAGCTCTCGGAGGGGGGCGTGCCGGCCGAGTTGAAGGTCGTCAAGGCGTCCGTCGGCGGCGCGGCGCAGGCGATCGCAGACGTGGCGCGAGCGGAAGACGCGGACGTGATCGTCGTTGGCACGCGCGGTCACACGCCGCTCGGCGGGCTGCTGCTCGGCAGCGTCACGCATCGGCTGCTGCACGTCGCGCCCTGCCCGGTGCTCGCGGTTCCGACCCGCCAGCAGGGCGCCGGCTGAGACGGCGCTGCCGCGAGCGCGGTAGGCCGGGCCGCCGGTCTCGGGTAAGCCCCGAGGCGCGACGGCCCTCGGCTCAGATCAGCCCGGACTGTTCGATCAGGCGCGCGGCCTGCTGGTCGTTTCCGAGCTTGACCGGACCGAGCCTCGCCGGCGAGATCGTGCTCAGCGGCCGCAGTGCCGGGTTCGGCTTGACGCCCGCGCGCGCCGGGTACTCGAAGTCGTCGCTGTGAGCCAGGATCTCCTGCGCGGCGCGGCTCACCAGGAAGGCGATGAACCGCTGCGCGTCGCGCTTGTGCGCGCTCGACGCGAGTACGGCGGCGCCGGAGATGTTCTCGATCGAGCCTACGTCGTGGTTAGGGAAGTAAAAGACGCGGCTGTGGATCGCGCCGGCCCCGATCTCGAGCCGCAACCGATACCAGTAGTAGTGGTTGATCAGCCCCGTGGCGACGTCACCTCGGTTGACGGCCGCCACCACTGCCTCGTCGGTCTGGAAGATCTGGGCGTTGCGTTTGAGCCCGGCGAGCCATCGCTGCGCCACGCTGGTGCCGTACGTGGCGATCACGGCGCCGACGAGCGGCGCGAAGTCCGAGTCGGCCGGAGCGATTGCGATCTTGCCCTTCCATCGCGGTGCGGCGAGCGCGACCACCGATCTCGGCAGCCGGGCCGCGGAGATCAGTGCGGGGTCGTACGCGAGCCCGCCGACGCGCAGCGCGACGCCTGCCCAGTCGCCTGTCGGCGCGCGTTCGGAGGCCGGCACCTGAGCGAGCGTCGATCGGTCCAGCGGGGCGAGCAGGTGATGCTGGTCGAGCGTCACCAGCTCGGGCGAGTTCTCGGTCAGGTAGACGTCCGCCGGTGAGGCACTGCCCTCCTGCAGCAACTGATCGGCGAGCACGATCCCGTCGTTGGTGCGCTGCTGGACCTGGATCCCGGTCCGCTTCGTGAACGCCGCGATCAGCGCCGTCGTGAGCTGCGGATGCTGCCCGTTGTAGAGAACGATCGAGGGGTCGCCGCCGCCCGCGCACGCGAGCGCCGGCAGTGTGAGGGCGAGTGCGGCGATCGTCGCAGCGGCTGCGCGCGCGACTCGGTGTCGTGGTGGCCCGAGCAGGCTCATCCGGTCGGCGGGTAGACGATCACCTCGCCGAGTACCTCCAGCGCGACCCGCTCGCCGGGGCCCGGAGCGTCGCGCTCCAGCGTCCTGGCCCTGACGGCGCTCCCGCCCCCGTCGCGGTCCAGGCGCAGCGCGATCACGGTGTCGGGTCCCTGGTAGGTGTGATCGACGACCGTCGCGGTCGGCGCTCGAGCGTCCACGGGCGGATCGTTCGTCGCGTGCCTGGCGCGGCCGCCGTCGACGCGGCGCAGTTGGATCTGCTCGGGGCGAACCATCACCTGGACGTCGCCGTGGACCTGGTGTCCCGCGATCGGCAGCCGTCCGAGGGCGCACGAGACGTGGGCGCCGTCCGCGGTGCCCGGCAACAGGATCGCGTCACCGACGAACTGGGCCAGCTCGGCGTCGACCGGGGCCTGGTAAAGCCGCGCCGGCGCCGCGCGCTGGACCAGACGACCCTCGCGCAGTACCGCGACCTCGGTGCCCATCGAGAGGGCCTCGGCCTGGTCATGGGTCACGAGCAACGCGGTCGTTCCCTCCTGCGTGAGCGCGTGGAGGACCGCGGCTCGCGTCTCGCCGCGCAACGCCGCGTCGAGGCCCGAGAACGGCTCGTCGAGCAGCACGAGCGGGGGTCGCGGTGCCAACGCCCTCGCAAGCGCGACGCGACGCTGCTCGCCTCCGGACAGCTCGTGTGGGCGGCGCGGCGCGTAGCTGTCGTCCAACCCGACCAGCTCGAGCACCTCCGTGGTCCGCACGCCGCGTTTACGCTCGGCGCGCGCGAGACCGAAGCCGACGTTGTCGCCGGCGCTCAGGTGCGGGAACAGCGCTCCCTCCTGGGCGACGTATCCGATCGCACGCTTGTCGGGCGCCAGGTGGACCTGTCCGGCAGCGGCGATGACCTTGCCGCCGACGGCGACCGACCCGGCATCGGCCTCGATGAACCCCATGATCACGCGCAGCAACGTCGTCTTGCCGCTGCCAGAGGCGCCGAGGATCGCCGTCAGGGTGCCGCCGGCGACATTCAGGTCTACGCCGGCCAGCACCGGCCGCGGGCCATACGCCTTCACCACGCGCTCGCATGCGAGTTCGGCCACCATCAGCGCGCCGCCAGCCCGCGGACCTTGCCGAAGCGGCTCATCACCACGTACGCGCAGGCCATCGAGAGCAGCGCCAGGACCACGGCGAACGGCGCTGCGGCCGCGAAGGCGACCGTCGAAGCGTTGGCCGCGAACGCCGTCCCGAGCGTGTAGAGATTCGGCGGCAGCAGGATCTGAGTCGTCGACAGGTCGCCGAGCACGAACGCGAACACGAGCATCCCGGCGGCGGCCAGACCTGGCCGAGAGAGCGGGAACACCACCCGCACCAGCGTGCGCAGCCCGCCGGCGCCGAGCGACCGCGCCGCGTCCTCGAGCGCCGGTTCCAGCTGACCGATCGTCGCCCGCATCGCCACGACGGCGAACGGCACGAACAGGATCGCGTCAGCCAACACCAGCAGCGTCAGGCTGCCGTAGAGAAACCGCGCGTAGTGGCTGGCCGCGTACGCGAGCGCGATCGCCGCGACGAGGTCCGGAAGCGCGA